>JAFADT010000935.1 GCA_023424585.1 Pseudomonadota bacterium | reverse complement strand
GTCCAAAGATCGTGTCACTTGTGGGACAGTTCGAGGCGTACAGGAGCACCGAAGCCAACTCCGTCACCGCCCTTCAGGCTCTGGCCGCCCAGGGGTCGATGGCGGACCTCCAAGGGCTTGAGACCGCGCTGCTCGCGGCAGCTGACCTCGCCCATCACGAAAGCACAGTGGCGAGTGCCTTGATCATGGATGCCAGGAGGCTGCGTTACCAACTGGCCCAAACGCAGGAAGACTACGCGGCGAGCCTGACACCTCATCGCGAGTTCATCCAAAAGCACGGTCTGCAACTAGGTGATCTAGTAGTTGGGGAACGAAAGATGATGGAAGGCATCGAGGGATACTGCGAGGCCCGCATACACAAGACGCTAACCACCGTGGATCGGCTGCTGGAGGGGATGAAGCAACGGCGTGACGCACTCATCGCATTGGAGGCGAATCAGGCCACCCGGCAGGCGCTGGCGGATGAGGCCTTCCTCACCGCATCCCAACGATTCTTGAGTGACGTGAGCACCCGGAGCACTCAGCTCTGGCAACTGGCGCCAAAGAGCACGGTGCTGAAGCTGTCATTCCTATCGGAGAAGTTCGACCAGATGGAGTCGTACCTCCAGTTCGAACCCGCATGCGAGCCCCCTGCGGCGGGGACCCGTTCCTGGCGAGAGGCAGGATGTACCGCCATGAGACGGGACTTCGCTCGCGCCAAGACCTGGAGGACGTCCACGCTCCCCGGCACGCTGCGACTCAACGTGGCGATGATGCGTCAGGCGGGAAATGTGCCAGCAGCGATGTTGGCTGAAGTGGAGACTCTGACAACCGCAGGCCAGCTCAAGGCTGCCACCACGGTCCATGACGCTGCCCTGCGTGTGTCGGACGGGATGTGAGGTGCTTGATGAAATGCTCGTTCGCCGGCTCCCTGCACGCACTGACTCTTCCAATGCGGAAGTCCTCATTGTTGCTGATGCTTGCCTTCTGCATTGCACCATCAGCTCACGCGGAAGGCTTTGACATTGTTTGGGAAACAATCTCATACGTAGGCTCAAAGGGCAGCAACAACAGCGCTCAGCTTGTCAATGAAGGAGAGCCCATCTTCTCCATCAACCAGCTCCCACTGCCAACCTATACCATCCCCAACATGTTCCGAGTTGCTCGGAACAACGACCGC
Organism: Pseudomonadota bacterium; assembly: GCA_023424585.1. Taxonomy (GTDB): domain Bacteria; phylum Myxococcota; class Myxococcia; order Myxococcales; family Myxococcaceae; genus Corallococcus. The sequence goes on along the minus strand of JAFADT010000935.1, from coordinate 5,603 downwards.
TACAACGCCTTTCATGCGTCGTTTGATTCGGTGCTGCTGAGGCCGGGCAACAACACCTTTAAATTCAGCGTCGACACTCAAGGCGGCAGCGAGGGAACTGTGACCTCGGAGCTCGTCAAGCTCCACCGAGCCGGTCACCCGCCCCTCCCGCTTTTCGCCATTGAGCGTCAAGGCGTCGCTTACAGCGGAAAGACCAATGTCAGCTTCGGATTGCGCGACCTGAATCCTGGTCTGGCGGATAGAATCGATGCGCTTGAGCGGGCCATCAACGAGGACCGCAACAAGCTCCTAGGCAACGCGAATCAGATCGCCGACCTGGGGGCTCAGCAGGCCCGGCTCGATAACCTCGAAGCCGAGCTTGAAACGCTGCTCCAGAAGGGATTCGACGAACTGACCGCAGCGGAGCTCGACACACTCCTCCGGCGCTATCCAGATGTGCCCACTGCAACACGACAGGCACTCGTGGCGCTCGTGGCGGACCTCAAGAAGAACATCGAGCAGCTTCGCGCGGAGATCGCCCGCATCACCGCGGAGTTGGGTCTGCACGTGGACGAAGCCACTTCCCTGGTGGAAGCCGCCGTAGCGCAAGCGGGCCATGACCTGAGTTCCCCTGACCACTTTGAGCCGGGCAACGGCCTGGACGACGTTCAGGACGTCACGGTTCCTGAAGTCGAGCCCAATGAGGACTTCGCTCCCGAACACGACTTCTATGCCGTATATGCACAGCAGGTCCTGAGCCGTCTCCAGCAACAAATGGGGAATACAGCCAGCCAGGACCGGATGGGCTTCCTGAGCACTGTTCGCGCTTGGCGCACCAACGTGGCAGCCATGCAACGCTCACTCGAAGCCCGGGCCGCGGTTTCGACTGAGGAGTGGGGAGCATTCCTCAACGCCCGCCATGGGGTGGCGAACTACGTGCGCAACTTCATGGATGAGTCGGGCTGGTTCCTGGATAGTCCCATCCCCGTGAACATCCGCGTCCGGCTGGATTCCGTGCTCATGGCCCGGACGCCCCAGGCGGCCACGGCCCTGAAGGATGCACTGTCAGGCTGGGACTCAACGATGTCACCCGAGGAACAGCTGATTCTCGACACCATCAACGCGATGCTGCAAGGGGCTGCCGCGTCCATCTTCAGCGTGGACCTCTCCGCCCTGGCGGAACTCACGCGGCTCACGAACTCCATTGCCACGGCGGCAGTGGAAGTTAGCAGGTTCGCGGTTGGCTTTACGCCGGTGGGAGACGTCCTCGACCTGTGCGAGGCTGTGACCGGCAAGAAGTTCTGCATACCAGGCGGCGAGGAACTCTCAGCAGAGGAACGGATTGCTTCAGGCCTGGGTGTCGTCATCGGAAGCGGCGCCTTCTGGCACGGCGTCATGGCTGTGGCCCCCGTCGCGGGGCGCGTTGGCCGCATCCTGGACAATCTGGTGGTGGACCTGGGAGCTACCGAGGCCCGCCTGCTGCGGACCCGGCTGGGGGAGAGTGCGCTCTCCCATCTGGAGGAACTCACCGGGAAGCAGATCAAACACCTCGCGGACACCTATGGGGATACGTTCATCACCACCTTCGCCCCTTCTGTGGGCGGCGGCGCAATGCAGAAGGTCACCACTCTGAACCTCAACTGGCCATGGAGTCCAGCCGTTCACGAGGCGCTCTTCGTGAAGAACCTGGGAGGCACTGTACGCACCCTGCCTCCGATGAAGGGGATGATCCTGCCAGAGGTGGAGTTGCTTCTAACGCAGAAGGGCTTCGTCAAGAAGTCCTCCACCGCAGCGCAGGAGGTCTGGACCCATGTGGATGGCTCCATCATTCGCATCGCCCCTCAGGGCACTCAGGCGCGTCCTCGGATCCACCTCAAGAAGGAAGTGTCGAAGGTCCCCGGCGACTGGTCGGACGAGGCGATTGCCTGCAAATTGACCGACGCCAATGCCCTGGTCCCGCAAGGAACGAATGAAGCCAGGAACGGCCTCAATACGTGGTTCCGCCAAGCAATGATGGCCAAATCGAAGAATGCCTTCGCCAGAGATTTAACCCTCAAAGAGCGAGACATACTGCTGAAAGTCTGGGGTGATGCGAGCCACGTGGACCTGAGTCCATGACCCAAGGCGGCGGGGGCGCGTTTCGCGCCTCCGCTTCCCGTGGCGCTTGACGCAGCGGTAGCTTTGAAGCATGGAGTGAGCATGAATCCCCTTCCGCCTGTCATCACCGTGGACAACGCCGCTCGCCTGACGCGCTTTCGGCAACTGGGTTTACCTCGAACCCCTTTCACTGGGAGACAACACCTTGGCTTCGCGCTGGCGGGTGATCACCTGTTCGCATGGAACACGAGCAGTTCGCGGCTGCGCTGGTGGAAGCATCTCAGCAGCGAGGACGAGATTGAGAGCGAATTTCCCCTGGCTGATTTCAAGCCAAGCTTCCTCCGCGACGGTAGCATCGTGGCGATTGGCGAGCCTGTCGCGGACGCCGCCATGCCGTGGCGGTATCGAATCATGGCGATATCTCTCGAAGATGGAGGGCTTCGGCATGAGGAAGCATTGCCCTCCGCCGTTTCAGGCTTTGGCGTCAGCGGGCAAGGCATGGCGCTGGTTCTGCTGGAAGAGAGTGGAGCGCAACTGTGGAGCCTGAAAGACTGGCGATTGATGCGAAGCCTTAACGGCATCAATGTTCCCGCTATGATCAATGCCTGCGCATTCTCTCCCAATGAGCGTCATGTCGCAATGGTCGCTACGCCCTATGACGGGACACCTGCGGGTCTGTGGCTCTGGGATTTGGAGAAGAGCACCAGCCCCACCTATCTGCCGTTAAAGGTGCCTCTCGGCTGGAGCGTGGCGTTTCACCCGTCGCAACCATTGCTGGTCGTGGGTGGAAACGCGAACGAGGTCGAGGTGGTCGATGTGAGGGAGCGACGCATCACCAAGACTCTCACGGGCTTCCACTGCCTCCCCAGCAACCTCGATTTTAGCCCAGCGGGGGACCTGCTATCCGCAGGCGGTGATGGCCGGGGCTTCGCCATCCACCGGTTCGACACGGGAGAGAGGGTGTTCAGACACGGCGACAATAATGACCTTCAGACGAGCGACGCGGTCTTCTCACCGGATGGTCGCTCGATTGCCTGGGGGCAGGGAGACGGAACGGTGGGGCTGTGGAGCGTGGACTACTGAGCGCCCTGCGCTAGGGTGCGCCGCCATGGCGACTCCGCGGTACTGGTTGATCAAGAGCGAGCCCTCCGTCTACGCGTACGCGAAGCTGGAGGAGGACGGCAGGACGGAGTGGACGGGCGTGCGCAGCTTCGAGGCGCGCAACAACATCCGGGCCATGACGCCCGGGGACCTGTGCCTCTACTACCACTCCAATGAGGACAAGGCCGTCGTCGGCGTGGCGCGCGTCCTCTCGAACCCGGGCCCGGACCCCACCGCCCCCGGCGAGGACTGGGCCTCCGTGGACGTGGGCCCCGTGGTCGCCTTCACCGCGCCGGTGACGCTCGCCACCCTCAAGGCCACGCCCGCCCTCAAGGACTTCCCGCTGCTCACCCGCAGCCGCCTCAGCGTGACGCCCATTTCCTTCGAGCACTTCGAGCGCGTCCTCGAGATGGGCAAGACGCGGTTGCCGAAGACCGCCGCCAGGCCCAAGCCCAAACCCAGGGCCCGCTCATGAGCGCCGCCCGCGAAGTCCGCGCCGACTTCGACCGCGCCACCATCGTGATGTACCAGGCCTACCCGGACGCCATCGCCGACGTGGCCGTGAAGCAGCAGAAGTTCGGCCCGCCGTTCTCCGTGGGCCGGATGACGTGGATCAAGCCCAGCTTCCTGTGGCTCATGCACCGGTCCAACTGGGGCCGGAAGAGCGGCCAGGAGCGCACGCTCGCGGTGCGCATCAAGCGCTCCGGCTGGGAGGAGGCGCTGGCCTCCGCCGTCCTCACCGGCCATGAGCCCCGCGCCCACGGCTCGCCGGACGCGTGGCGCAAGGCCTTCGACGCCGCGCCCGTCCACGTCCAGTGGGACCCGGAGCGGACGCTGCGCGGCGCGAGCCTGCCCCACGACAGCATCCAGGTGGGCCTGAGCCGCGCCGTCATCCAGCGCTTCGTGGACGACTGGACCGTCTCCATCACCGACCTCACCCCCCTGGTCCAGAAGCTGCGCAAGCACCTGGACGAGGGCCGCGCGGACCAGGCCACGCGCCTCTTGCCGAGGGAGTCCGTCTACCCGGTCCCCCACGACCTCACGCGCCGCCTGGGAATGTGAGGGCCCCACCAGGGAGGTCCGCTCCCTCGACGCGAGTTGTTATGTTCCCGCAATGGCGGACATCCCCTCCCTGGAGAGCCTGCGGACGCGAATCGAACGCATCGACGAGGACATCCTCGATGCCCTCCAGCGGCGCATGGCCCTGGCGGACGACGTGGCGCGCGCCAAGCTGGTGACGGCCTGGCCCTTCCGGGACCCGCAACGCGAGGACCTGCTCCTGCGCAGGCTGCGCGGCCGGGCAGCGGAGCGCGGTCTGGATCCGCACGAGGTCGAGCGCCTCTACCGCGTCATCCTGGACATGTCCGTGGCCCGCCAGCAGGCCCTGGTCACCCGGCTGGACACCACGCCCCTGCGCGTGGGGTACCTGGGCGTCGAGGGCTCCTACAGCCACCTGGCCGCCCGGCAGCGCTATGGCCACCGTCCGGGCGGCGTGCTCCTCACCGGCTTCGACTCCGCCCGCCAGGCCGTGGAGGCCCTCAAGCAGGGCGAGCAGGACCTGCTGCTCCTGCCCATCGAGAACACCACCGCGGGCAGCATGAACGAGACGTACGACGTGCTCGCCGCGGGCGACGCCGTCATCACCGGCGAGGTGGTGAGCCAGGTGGACCACCGGCTGCTGGGCGTGAAGGGCGCGAAGGTGGAGGACCTGCGCGAGGTGCTCTCCCATCCGCAGGCGCTGGCGCAGTGCGAGGACTTCCTGCGCACCCACGTCCCCTGGGCCCGCGCCGTGTCGGGGCCGGACACCGCCATCTCCGCGCAGATGGTCGCGGACCGCAACGACCCGACCGTGGCCGCCATCGCCAGCGAATCCGCGGCGGGCCGCTTCGGGCTCGTGGTGCTCGCCAGCACCCTGCAACCCGCCGGCGCGGACTTCACCCGCTTCGTGGAGGTGGCGCGCCAGCCCACGCCGCTCGCGCCGGAAGTGCCGTGCAAGACGTCGCTCCTGGTGGTGCTGGAGCACCGCCCGGGCGCGCTGGGCCAGGTCCTCCAGCGGCTCACGCAGCGCGGGGTGAACCTCTCCAAGCTGGAGTCGCGCCCCATCCCCGGCGCGCCCTGGAAGTACCGCTTCTACCTGGACGTGGAGGGCCACGCCGCGTCCGCCGCGGTGACGGCGGCGCTGGAGGACCTGCGCCCGCTCACGTCGTCGCTGCGCGTGCTGGGCACGTACCCGCGCGCGGAGCCCGCCGATGGCTGACGCCGCCCCCCGCCGCATCGCCTTCCAGGGTGAGCGCGGCGCGTTCGGCGACGAGGCCACGGGCGCCCTCTTCGGCGCCGCCGTGACCCCCATCCCCTGCCCCACCTTCCGCGCCGTCTTCGAGGCCGTGGCCCGGGGCTCGGTGGACGGCGGCGTGGTGCCCATGGAG
>JAFADT010000922.1 GCA_023424585.1 Pseudomonadota bacterium | reverse complement strand
GCCGGCCCCCGCCGAGAGCCGCTGACGCCCGGCGCCGCGCGGTCCGCTACCTCGGCGGCGGCGGACCGAAGCGGCCCGCGCGGTACCCCTCGAAGGCCCTCAGGATGTCCGCCTGGGTGTCGCCGATGAAGGGCCCGTGGCTCACCAGCGGCTCCCGCTGCGGCTGGCCCGCGTACAGCAGCACCCGCGCTCGCGTCGTCCCGGTGACGCGGACCGTGCTGTCGCCGCCCGACACCGGCCGGTCCAGCCAGCCCACCTGCCCGGGCCTCAGCGTCCGGCGGTCCGGCCCCACCGCGACCGCGCCCTCCAGCACGTAGAAGAAGCCGTTGTACGACGCGGGCAGGTCCTGCTCGACGGACGCGCCCGCTTCGAGCACGAGCTCCGCCAGCGTGACGGGCACGTAGTTCTTCGTCGCCGACCGCACCGGCCCCGAGGTGCCGCTGTAGACCCGCACCTCCACGCCCGGCTCGCGCCGCACCGGCAGCCGGGCGTAGGGCAGGTCCTGGTAGCCCGCGGGCACCCAGCGCTGCGCGCGGGGAAGGGTGAGCCACAGCTGGAGGATGCGCGCCTGGCCCAGGTCGCCCTCCAGGCCCTCGCCGTGGATGACGCCACTGCCGGCCGTCATCCACTGCACGTCGCCCTCGCCCAGCTTGCCGCTGTCGTGGGTCATCCCGCCCTTCACCACGAGGGTCACCGTCTCGAAGCCCGCGTGCGGATGCGGCCCGCCAATGGGCTTGCCGTCGATGCGGTCGTCCATCAACAGGATGAATGGATCCGACCGCGCGTAGTCCTCCGGCGAGATGACCGGCACCACCGTGTGCGCCGGGCCGAACTGCCCCGGCATGGGGGCCGGCAGGTCGATGACGCGCTCCAGCCGGCGCTCCAGGACTTCGCCTCGCTGCGTGTTCATGACGGTTCTCTCCTCTCGGCTCAGGTCAGCGCCGGGTAGCTCGTGAAGCCCTGCTCCTCACCCGCGAAGAAGGTCGCCGCGTCCGGCGTGTTGAGCGGAGCGGACCGGCGGAAGCGCTCCGGCAGGTCCGGGTTCGCGAGGAACGGCACGCCAAACGCCACGAGGTCCGCCTCGCCGCGCTCGACGACCGCTTCACCGGTCCGCGCGTCGTAGCCGCCGTTGGCGATGAGGACGCCCGGGAAGGCCTCGCGGATCCTCGGGGTGATGCGCTGCTCGGGCGCCGGGGCGTTGGGGCCCGCGACGTTCTCCGTCACGTGCAGGTAGCCCAGGCCCAGCCTGGCCAGCTCGCGGGCCAGGTACGTGAAGGTCTCCACGGGCGTGGAGTCCGTCATGCCCGCGTAGGCGAAGTTCTGCGGGTGGAGCCGGTAGCCCACGCGGTCCGCGCCGAACACCTCCGCCACCGCCCGCGCCGCCTCCAGCGGGAAGCGCGCCCGGTTCTCGATGCCGCCGCCGTATGCGTCCGTGCGCCGGTTGGAGCCGTCCCGCAGGAACTGGTCCAGCAGGTAGCCGTTGCTGCCGTGCAGCTCCGCGCCGTCGAAGCCGGCCGCCTTCGCGTTGCGAGCGCCCTGGCGGAACTGCTCGACGACGCCGGGAAGTTCCTCCGTCTCCAGGGCCCGGGGCGCCACCGCGCGCTTCTTGCCCTGGAACGTGAAGACCTCCTGGTCCACCGCGATCGCGGAGGGCGCCACCGGCAGCGCGCCGCCGTGGAAGTCCGGGTGCGAGACGCGCCCCACGTGCCACAGCTGCGCGAAGATGAGCCCGCCCGCCGCGTGGACCGCGTCCGTCACCTTGCGCCAGCCCGCCACCTGCTCGGGCGAGTGGATGCCCGGCGTGCGGATGTACCCGACGCCCTGGGGGCTGACCTGGGTGCCCTCGGAGACGATGAGGCCCGCGGACGCCCGCTGCGCGTAGTAGGTCACCGCCAGCGGGTTGGGGACGTTGCCGTCCACCAGCGCCCGGCTGCGGGTCATGGGGGCCATCACCAGCCGGTTCTTCAGTTCGAGCCGGCCCAGCCGGAAGGGGGAGAGGAGCTTCAAGGGATTTGCCATGGCCGGTGAATGCTCCAGGCGCTATGGACGTGCCATGGCCTCCAGTCCAAAGAAATTGACCGAGCGTCCAGAGGTGCCGGAGTGGCAGGGCGCGGACGTGCTCGCGGACGTGCTGGACACGCTGCGGCTGTCCACCCGGATGCACGGCCGCTTCGAGCTGTTCGCGCCGTGGGGGCTCCAGTTCGGGACGTACCCGGGCGCGCACATCATCCTCATCGCGAGGGGCGGGGCGCGGCTGGAGGTGGAGGGCGTTCCGGGGGCGCTCGAGCTGTCCGCGGGCGACCTGGCCGTGCTGCCGCATGGCGGAGGCCACACGCTGCGCGACGCGGAGGGCAGCCCCGTTCATGTCCTGGAGCCGGGCGCCTGCGCGAGCGCCCGTGGCAAGGGCGCCATCCGGCTGGGCGGCGACGGCGAGCGGACGACGCTGGTGGCGGCGTCGTTCCAGTTGGGCGTCGCGCCGCGCACGCTCTTGTTCCAGGAGCTGCCGCGGGTCATCCACCTGGCCGCGGACGACGCGGCGACGGCGCCGTCGCTGGCGTCCACGGTGCAACTGCTGCTGACGGAGAGCGCGTCGTCGCATCCGGGGGCCACCGTCATCATGAGCCGGCTCGCGGACATCCTGCTGGTGCAGGCCCTGCGGGCGCACATCATGTCCTCGGAGTCGTGCCGGGAGAGCGGCCTGCGGGCGCTGGTGGATCCGCCGATAGGCAAGGCGCTCGCGCTCATCCACGAGCGGCCCGGGGAGCCCTGGACGGTGGAGCGCCTGGCGTCGGCCGTGGCCATGTCGCGGTCCGGCTTCGCCGCGCGCTTCAGCGAGCTCGTGGGAGAGCCGCCGCTGGAGTACCTGGCGGGGTGGCGGATGATCAAGGCCGCCCAGCTCCTGCGGGAGAGCGAGCTGCCCCTGAGCGAGGTCGCTCCGGCCATCGGCTACCAGAGCGAGGCGTCCTTCAACCGCGCCTTCAAGCGCTGGGACGGCACGGCTCCCGGCGCGTACCGGCGCAACCACCGCCGGGCGTGAGGCTTCAGGGCTCTTCCCTCGCGAGGCACCGCGGGGCGGCCCGTGTGCGGAGGACCGCGGGCCCACTGCTCGACCCACGCTCAGGCGCTGACGCCCACGCCAATCGGGCAGCTCACGCCGGTGCCGCCGACGCCGCAGTAGCCGCCCGGGTTCTTCTGGAGGTACTGCTGGTGGTAGTCCTCGGCGTAGTAGAAGGCCGGCGCCGGGAGGATCTCCGTGGTGATGTCGCCCAGGCCCTTCGCCTGGAGCGCGCCCTGGTACGCCTGGCGCGTCTCCTCCGCGGCGCGCTTCTGCGCGTCGTTCGCGTAGTAGATGCCGGAGCGGTACTGGGTGCCCGCGTCGTTGCCCTGGCGCATGCCCTGCGTCGGGTCGTGGTTCTCCCAGAAGACCTTCAAGAGCTGCGCGTACGTCACCTGCTTCGGGTCGTACACCACGCGCACGACCTCGTTGTGGCCGGTGAGCCCCGAGCAGACCTCCTCGTACGTGGGGTTCGGCGTCAGCCCGCCCGCGTACCCCACCGCCGTGGAGTACACGCCCGGCACCTGCCAGAACTTGCGCTCCACCCCCCAGAAGCAGCCCATGCCGAAGAGGGCCGTCTCGAGGCCTTCCGGCACCGGCCCCTTCAGCGGGGTGCCCAGCACGGTGTGCTTCGGCGGAACCGGCATCTCCTGCGAACGGCCCGGCAGCGCCTCCTGCGGAGTGGGGAGCCTCGACTTCTTCGGGGACGTGAAGAACATGCTCTAGCTTTAGCCCCGGACCCCCCGATTTTCACGTCCGCCGCACGGCCGCCCTCCCGCCCTCCCTCCCACCAGGAATGCCCCGTCCTCCCGACGGTTCCCCAGGCCACCCATGCGCACCCGCCTCCTCGCCGCCCTCTGCCTCCTGGCGCCCGCCGCTGCCCTCGCCGCCAAGGACCCCCGCTGCGTCGGCAAGCCCGCCGCCCGCGCCGCCCGCTTCTCCGAGGCCGCCCTGAAGGGCGCCTCCGCCGCGGAGCGTTACGCCGCCTACGTCCAGGCCTGCGCGCTGGAGGACGTGGTGGCCCTCACCCAGACGCTCGTCCGCTTCAAGACCGTGAGCAGCGAGGCCCCCGCCGCGAAGAGCCCGGAGATCGCCGCCATGGGCCGCGCCCTGGAGGCGTGGGCCAAGCAGCACGGCTTCGGCTTCCGCACCGTGGGCGACAACGACGTCTTCGAGCTGTCCTGGGGCGAGGGCGAGCCGCTCCTGGGCCTCGTGTTCCACGGCGACGTGGTCCCCGCGCCCGCGCACGAGTGGAAGCGCGCGCCCTTCAAGCCCGTGGTGGAGAAGGGCCGCCTGTACGGCCGCGGCGTGGAGGACGACAAGGGGCCCATCGCCTCCGGGCTCGTCGCGCTGGCCATGGCCAGGGACCTGGGCCTGAAGCCCCAGGGCAAGGTGCTGGTCATCATCGGCAACGGCGAGGAGAGCGACTGGAACGGCATGAAGAAGTACGCGGACACGGAGCCCCGGCCCACGCACGTCATCTCCGTGGACTCCGGCTACCCGGTGATGGCCGCGCAGTCCGGCTTCGTCGCGTGGACGCTGGAGGCGCCCGTGGGCGCCGCGCCCGCAACGCCCCAGGAGGGCACCGTCGCGCGCGCCGTGGACGTGAGCGCGGGCGAGTTCCTCACCCAGGTGCCCGGCGCCGCCACGCTGAAGCTCGCGCCCGTGAAGGGCCAGACGCCGGACGCGGTGCTCGCCGCCGTGAAGGCCGCCATCGCCCAGGAGGCCCCCGCGCGCAAGGACCTCAAGGCGGAGGCGAAGCGCGAGGGCAGCACCGTGGTGCTCACCACCCACGGCGTGGCGGTGCACTCGTCCACCGCGGACGAGGGCCACAACGCGCTCTGGGACCTGTCCGCCGTGGCCTCGCGGCTGCCCCTGGAGGACAACGGCATCGCGGCGCTCCTGCGCGTCGTGGCGAAGCGCTTCGACGGCGACCACCACGGCGAGAAGCTGGGCCTCCAGTACCAGGACGCGCTGATGGGGCCGCTGCTCGTGGCGCCCACCGTGCTGCGCGTGAAGGACGGCACCGTGTCCCTGGGCGTCAACATGCGCCGGCCGCAGGGCCAGGACGCCGCCGCGTTCAACGCGGCGCTGGACGCCGCCGCGAAGCGCGTGGGCGAGGACTCCGGCGGCCAGGTGAAGGAGGGCGCCGGCCGCTACCTGGGCGACCCGCACGTGGCGGACACGTCCGGCCCGCTGGTGAAGACGCTGATGGACATCTACAAGCGCCAGCGCAAGGCGCCGGACGCGGTGCCCGGCTCCATCCGCGGCGGCACCTACGCGCGGCTGTTCCCCCGCGCCGTGGACTTCGGGCCCGCGTTCCCCAACGAGCCCTACACCGGCCACGCCCCGGACGAGTCCATCGCGCTGGAGACGCTGGACCTGAGCACGCGCATGCTCGCGGAGGCCGTGCACACGCTCGCCATCGCGCCCGCCTCCGAGGCGAAGGCCGCGCCGTGACGCCCGCTCACGGCGGCAGGTAGCCCCTGGGCGGGGGGACGCGGGGCCACCGCACGGTGAAGGTCGTGCCCTCGCCGGCGGCGGTGTCCACGCCGACGGTGCCCCGGTGCACCTGGACGATCTCACTCACGATGTAGAGCCCCAGCCCCAGGCTGCGGTGCTTGCTGCTCTTCTCCGGCGAGTGCGGCTGCTTGAACGGGTCGAACAGGTGGGGCAGCAGGGCCGGGGGGATGGGGTCGCCGTCGTTGCTCACCCGCATCACCACCTCCGCCGGCTCGCCGGCGAGGGAGGTGACGACGGGCGTCCCGTTCCTCGCGTGTTGCAGCGCGTTCACCACCAGGTTGCCCAGCACCTGCGTCACCCGGTCCGGGTCCCAGTCCCCCCACAGGTCATCGCCGTGCACCTCCAGCAGGAGGCGTCGCTCCGGGTAGACCACCTGCAACTCGTCCAGCATGCCCTGGCACAGCTCCACCATGTTCACGTGCTGGCGCGCCACGGGGATGCCCCCGCCCAGGCGGCTGCGCGCGAAGTCGAGGATGTCGTTGATCATCCGCGTCATCCGCGCCGTGGCCTTGCGGATGCGGTCCACGGAGCGGCGCGCGGCCGGATCCAGCCCCGAGGCCTTCCCCAGCATGAAGGCCGACGCGGTCACCGCGTGCAGGGGGTTGCGCAGGTCGTGGCCCAGGACGGCGATGAGCTCCTCGCGGAAGTCGATGGCCTGCTCCAGCGCGGCCTCCGCGCGCTTGTGGTCGGTGATGTCCACCACCGTGCAGCCCACCCCCAGCAGCACCCCGTCCGGCGTGCGCACCGGGAAGTAGTCCGCGCGCCAGGACCCCTCGCGGCCCCGCACCGGATCCGGCCCCACGAGGAGCATGTCCTGCACGGGCTGCCCCGTCTCCAGCACCCGCCGCAGCGCCTGCTCGATGGGCGCCACGGCGCCGGTGCGGACCATCTCGCGCAGCGCGTGGCCCCGGTGCGCCTCCACGGGCTTGCTGTTGAGCCGCGCCAGCATGTCGTTGATGCGCAGGTAGCGCAGGTCCGGATCCAGGAACGCGATGCCCACGGGCGCCGCGTCCAGCAGCGAGTCCAGCAGCGCCAGCGAGCGCTCGGCCTCCTGGCGCGCCGCGTGCTCGCGCGCGTGCAGCTCCGTCTGGGCGATGTGCGCGGACGCCCGCTCCGCGACGGCGTGGAAGAGCAGCACGTCCGAGTCGGAGAACGCGAAGGCCGTGCGCGAGCCCATGTACGCCATGCCCAGGAGCCGCTCGCCGTCCAGGAGCGGCAGGCCGTACAGCGCGCGCAGCCCCGCGCGGCGCAGCGGCCCGAAGAGGACGCGCGGATCCGTGGCGGCCGAGCGGACGAAGAAGGGCCGCCGCTCCAGCGCCGCCTGCCCGCTCACGCCCTCGCCCACCGGCACGCGCAGGCCCTTCACCTCATCCGTGCCCAGGCCCACCGCGGCGCGCACCACCAGCGCGTCGCCCTCCAGCAGCATCACCGCCGCGGTGTCCACGGTGAACGCGGACTCCATCAGCCGGGTGAGCAGGCGCTCCAGGAGCGTCTCCATGGCCGGGTCGTCCAGCGTCGCCTCGGACATGCGGTCCAGCGTCTGGAGGATGCGCTGCTTCATGTCCCAGAAGAACGACATGGTCCGGGTGACCACCCGGTCGAGCGTCTCCTCCAGCCCCGTGAGGTCCCCGGGTCGCAGCCGCTGCTCCATCGCCTCCAGCCGGTGGAGGATGCAGCGGCGCAGGAGCGCGTACTCGTGGGCCACCTCGCCCAGGTCGAAGCCCGCGTCCAGGCGGGCCGCGGCGTGCGCCGCCTCCAGGCGCTCGTCCAGCGCCTCCGGCCCCTGCTCCATCGCGTCCGCCAGCGCGGCGAGCAGCTCCGGCATGTGGTCGATGAGCCAGGGCGGGTGGGCGGAGTCCTGCCGGCACAGGTGCTCGAACACCGCCTGCTGCCAGTCCGCCAGCAGCGCGTCGTGGTTCGCGCGCAGGAACTCCGCCGCGGACGGGCGGCGGCCGTCGCGCGCATGCTCGTCCGCGGAGTGTGAACCCGGCCCCTGCATCGCCCTTCTCCCCGGGCCCTCGCCCGGTCGTGCCGCTCCTCGCGAAAGTCTGCGCATGGCGGCCCCGGCGCGCCTCGCCCTCGCGTCGGTCGGGGGCCTTCACCCCGAGCTCTCGGCCGCCGCCGCCAGGTCGGGCCTCGGGCGCACCGGCCGGCTCGCCGTTCACCTTCATGCGCTCGGCCGTCCCGGGGGATGTTCGCGCCCCAGGGCGTGCGCACGCTCGGGTAGGGTGGCCGGCAAAGCATGCGCACCCTCCTGCTCAACCGCTCCGCCGTGGCCCGCAACCTCCAGGCGCTCCTGCTCCTGGATGACCTGCGCGAGGCCTTCCGCACCGACGCCCTCGCGCGCACCGTGGCCCCGCAGCGCGTGCGCGCGCCGCTGCACTCGTTTGGCACCGCGATGGTGCTCTTCCCCGGCTGCGTGCCCGGCATCCCCGCGTACACGGTGAAGGCGCACGCGCAGTTCCCCGGGCAGCAGCCCGCCATCCAGGGCGTGGTGCAGCTGTACGACCTGGTGACGGGAGGGCTGCTCGCGGTGATGGACGCCGGGCACCTCACCGCCGTGCGCACCGCCGTGGCGGGCGCGCTGGCCGCGGACGTGCTGGCCCGGCCGGACGCGACGCGCGTGGCGGTGATTGGCGCCGGCCGCCAGGGCGTGCTCCAGCTCAAGCAGCTGCGGCTGGTGCGCACGCTCAGCCAGGTGCGCGTCTACGACACGAACCTCGCGCACGCGAACGCCTACGCCTCGCGCATGTACCAGGAGCTGAACCTGCCCGTCCGCGTGGAGACGTCCGTGGCGGACGCGGTGGCGGACGCGGACATCGTGGTGACGGCCACGTGGAGCCGCGAGCCCTTCCTGCGCGCGGGCATGGTGCGGCCGGGCACGCACATCACCGCGCTGGGCGCGGACGAGCCGGGCAAGGCGGAGCTGTCCCGGGACCTGCTCGAGCGAGCCCTGCTCGTCTGCGACCACCGCGGCCTCGGCGTCTCCACCGGCGCGGCGGGCGCGGTGGGGCTCACGGAGTCCGCCATCCACGCGGAGCTGGGCGAGGTCCTCGCGGGCCTCAAGCCCGGGCGCGCGTCCCAGGACCAGGTGACGGTGTTCGCCGGGGTGGGGCTGCCCTTCCAGGACCTGGCCGCCGCCTGGCACGTGTACCAGGCGGCGACCGGCGACGCGGACGTGCCCACGCTCGACTTCAACGCGTAGCGCGGGCCGCCCGGGCGGGTCTCAGGCCTTGGACAGCGTCTGCGAGAGGCGCACGGCCTCCTCGTGCAGGTCGGTGTCCTCCGCCAGCGGCATGGCGAGCACCTTCTGCACCAGCTCCTTCGCCTTCGCCTCCTGGCCCAGGCGCGCCTGCGCGAGCGCCAGGTTGAGCAGGGGCTCCGGGCGCTCCGGGGCGCGGCGCACGGCCTCCTCCAGCACCGTCACCGCGCGCGGCAGGTTCGCGTCGGCCGGCTCCGCGGGGACGCGCAGCAGCAGCTGGCCCAGGTTGTTCGCCGCGCGCCAGCCGTCCGGCGCGATGCTCATGCCCTGCTCATACGCGGCGATGGCCTTGTCGTACGCGGGCGGCTCCTGCGCCTCGTAGCAGGTGGCCTCCGCCATCTTCAGCGACTCGCTGGCCACGCCCAGGGACGTCATGGTCTGGCAGAGGTGCCGGGCCTGCTCGATCTGGCCGCGCGCCAGCATCAGCTGCGCCAGGTTCGCCTGGGCGTCCGCGTCCTTCGGGCGCTGGGCCGCGAGCGTGGAGGCCGCCTGGTAGGACGTGCGCAGGTCGCGCAGCGCCATGGACAGCACCGTCACGGACGCGAGCAGGCGCGGCTGGTTGGGCACCGCCTTGAGGCCCTGCTCCAGCACCTTGCGCGCCTCCACCAGCTTCTCCTGGGCGGACAGCGCGTGCGACAGGCTCAGGTACGCGGGCACGAAGCGCGGCGCCAGCGTGAGCACCTCGCGCAGCGTGGCGAGGCCGGCGTCCGTCTTGCCCGCCTCCAACTGCACCTGGCCCAGCCGGTAGCGGAACACCGGGTTCTGGGGCGCGAGCTTCGCGGCCTGGGACAGGGCCTCCAGCGCCGGGGCGGCCTTGTCCTGCTTGATCAGCATCATGCCCTTGCCGAAGTGGGCCTCGGCGCGGTTGGGATCCACGGCGAGCACGCCCTGGTAGGCCTTGAGGGCGGCGTCCAGCTGGCCCTTCTGGGCGGCGATGTTGGCGCGCACCAGGCCGGTCTCGGCCGTGGCGCCCTGGGCTTCCGCCTTGGCGAGCAGGCCTTCCGCCTGGGGCAGCTTGTTCTCCACCAGCGCCAGCTTGGCCATCACCACCAGGGCGTCGCGGTGGTTGGGGTTCTTCGCGAGGAGCTTCTCGGCCTCGGCCTTCGCCTGGGCCACCTGACCCTGCGCGAGGAGGGTTTCCAGAGAGTTCATGAGGGAAAGTGTCCCCCACAGGGCGGGGGCTGTCGAGCAACGGGAAAAAGGAAGGGCCTCGCCCGGATGGACGAGGCCCTGGGAAGGACTTCAGGTGGGAGACGGCCGGCCGAGGCCCGCCACTACCACTTGCTCAGCGCGTCCTTGATGCCCTCGCCGACGTTCTTGATGCCCTCGCCGACGTTCTTGATGCCCTCGCCGACGTTCTGCACCGCGTTGCCCACGCC
>JAFADT010000505.1 GCA_023424585.1 Pseudomonadota bacterium | reverse complement strand
GCGCCGGCACCGCCTCCACGTAGTGGCCCAGGAACGCCGTCATGCGCCACGCGCGCGACAGGTGGTTGTTGAGCGAGTCGCTCTTGTACTGGGTCAGCACCTTCATCCGGTACACGCCGGAGTTGGCGAAGTTCGACAGGACGAAGTCGATGATGCGGTAGCGCCCACCGAACGGAACCGCGGGCTTCGCGCGCTCTCGGGTCAGGGGCTCCAGGCGCGTGCCCGCGCCTCCCGCAAGAATCATGGCCAGCAGCTTTGACATAGGTACCGGCCACGTTAGCCCCCGGCCGCCGGGCCACAATGGCCGCGCCGCCCGTGCAAGCCTTTCCGTTGAGTGCCCAACCGGCGGAGGTGGGGGGGCGCGCGGTGACCTCCCGCTTTCGCCGCATGTAGGAGGAGGGGCGCAACCCCGTGCGTCCTCTTGGCTTGCGTGGCTTCCCCGGACCTTGCGTGCTAGCGTGGCCGGGCGATGTCTGGCGACCAAACGCGAGTCACCAAGATCTCCAGCCTCACCCCGGGTCCCGAGCGCGGCACCGAGTGCTGCCTCGTGCAGATCCACGGCCCTGAGCTGGGCAAGAAGTACGTGCTGGAGGAGACCGAGTTCACCATCGGTCGGGACCAGCACAACCACATCGTGGTGGACCTGGACAACGTGTCCCGCCGCCACGCGCGCATCTGGGGCCGGCAGGGAAAGATGTACGTGGAGGACCTCCAGTCCACCAACGGCACCTATCTGAACGACCGGGAGGTGCTCCAGGCGCAGCCGCTGCGCAGCGGGGACCTGGTGAAGGTGGGCGGCTCCATCTTCAAGTTCCTCGATGGCGACAACATCGAGACCCAGTACCACGAGACCATCTACACGCTGACCATCGCGGACGGCCTCACCGGCATCAACAACAAGCGCTACTTCCTGGAGTACCTGGAGCGGGAGATGGGCCGCTCGCACCGGTACCAGCGCACGCTGTCGTTGATGATGTTCGACATCGACCACTTCAAGCAGATCAACGACGTCCACGGCCACCTGGCCGGCGACTACGTGCTGCGCGAGATGGCCCAGTCCATCAAGCGGCTGGTGCGCCGCGAGCAGTGCTTCGCGCGCTACGGCGGCGAGGAGTTCGCCATCGTCATGCCGGAGGACGGGCCGGACAAGGCGCGCCTGTTCGCGGAGAAGATCCGCAAGCTGGTGGAGGACAAGCGCTTCGCCTTCGAGGACAAGGACATCCCCGTCACCATCTCCATCGGCGTGGCGGAGGTCGCCTCGGAGATGTCGGAGCCGTCCCAGTTCATCAAGGTGGCGGACGCGAACCTCTACAAGGCCAAGAAGACCGGCCGCAACCGCGTGGTGGGCTGAGCCCCATGGCGGCGGCGGACGAAAGCGGTGGCCCGTCCTTCCTGGCCCGGCTCGTGCTCGTCCTCCTGGGCCTGGCCTTCCTGGGCGCCGCCTGGGTGTGGCACCGCAAGGACCAGGACCCGAACGCCGCCCGGCTCGTGGAGCGCGTGAGCGGCGGCCGGGTGCGCGGCGGCGCGGCGAACCCGTAGGGCCCGCCGCGCCCCCGCCGCCAGACGTCAGGTGCCTTCGCGCGACTCGGCCAGCCGGCCGCGGGTGCCGGGCAGGCTGCCGGGCGGCATCTTCGAGTAGATGTACTGGACGGTGTCGAGCAGCGTCTCGTGCACGTCGCGCGCCTTGAAGCCCAGCTCGCGCTCGGCCTTGGCGGGCTCCAGGTAGAAGAAGTGCTCGCCGATCTCGACCTCCTGCGGGTCGAGCCTGGACGCGACGCCGCGCAGCTTCGCCACCTGCTCCAGCAGCTTGCCGCCCCAGATGTTCACCTCGCGCGGCAGCTTCATGCGCGGGGCGGGCACGCCGGTGAGGCGCTGGAGCCGGTCGAAGAAGTCCGACATGGCCATGTTCACGCCCATCAGGTGGCGGCCGTACACCTCGCCCCGGGTGAGCGCCTGCGCGAAGGCCGTGGCCGCGTCGCGCGCGTCCACGAAGGAGATGCCGCCGCCGGGCATGGACGGAATCTCCCGGTTGAGGAACTTCACCACCGTCCAGGTGGAGGACAGGCGGTCATCCCCGGGCCCCATCAGCAGGCTGGGGTTGAGGACCACCAGCGGGATGGCGTGCTTGCGGCAGTACTCCAGCGCCAGCTTCTCCTCGTAGATTTTCGACAGGTAGTAGGGCCAGCGGGCCACGGTGGTGATGGGGTAGTCATCCTCCTCCGTGCCCACGCGGTCCTCCTTCGACACCGCGATGGTGCCGGAGGTGGAGCCCAGGATGACGCGCTTCACGCCCGCTTCGCGCACGTCGCGCAGGAACTCGCGCGTGCAGTCCACGTGCAGCTCGTACATCCGCCGCGCGTCCTTGTTCTGGAAGGAGACGAGCCCCGCCAGGTGGTAGACGGCGTCCACGCCCTCCAGCGCGCGGCGCACGGCGTCCCGGTCCTTGAGGTCGCCCTGGCGCACCTCCGTCTTCGCGAACGCGGGGCCTGAAGGCTTCGAGCGCGCGATGAGGCGCACCTCGTGGCCTTCAGCCACCAGCCTGGGCACCAGGTGCGTGCCCAGGAACCCCGTGCCTCCGGTGACGAGCAGCTTCACGCGTCCTTCCCTTCCGGCAGGGCCCGGGCGGGCGGGGTGAAGTCCCGGTCCGCGCCCACCTGCTCCAGGTCCAGCACCTTGCCCGCCCGCAGCGCGCGCACCGCCTCCTCCGCGATGTGCGTCACGTAGCGGTAGCCCTCCGAGCGCGCCATGCCCTGCGCCCGGGCCCTCAACGACGCGTGCTGCAGCGCCGGGCCCACGTGCACCTCCAGCTCCTTCGTCTTCGGGAACATGGAGCCCTTGGGCAGCGCCTCATACGCGCCGTGGATGTAGAGCGGCAGCACGTCCACCCCGTAGGTGAGCGACAGGTAGCCCAGCGTGGGCTTGAACTCCATCAGCTCGCCCGTCCGGGAGCGCGTGCCCTCCGGGAAGATGAGGACGTTGAAGCCCTGCCGGAGCGCCTCGCCCGCCACGCGCAGCGACTCGCGCAGGCTGCCCTGCCGGTCGATGGGGATGAGGTTGGTGAAGTTCTCGAACCACGCGCGCTTGAGCGGCGTGTCGAAGAAGTAGTCGCGCGCGGCCAGCGACACCATGCGCTCGCCCTGGTCGCCCAGCACCACGCGCACCAGGCCCGCGTCCAGGTGGCTGGCGTGGTTGGCGATGACGAGGAAGTTGCGGTTCTGCGGGATGAATGACCTGCCCGTCACCTTCACGTCGAAGACGCCGCCGTAGAGCACCTTCTGCCCGAAGGACATCAGCTGCCGGCCCAGCGCGGACACGGACTCCGGCACCGGAATCTCCGCCTCCTCCGCGCGCTCGACCTCCTGCTTGATGTCGCGCGCGCGCGTCTCCGCCGAGGGCCGGCGCCCGGAGGCCACCACCAGCTTGCGCAGGTCCTCCACCGTCTGCACCTGCGTCAGGTCCTCGATGGCGGGCAGCGGCACGCCCGCGCCCTCCAGCGCCACGGACATCTCCGTGAGCATCAGCGAGTCGAAGCCCAGGTCGCCCAACAGCTGCGCCTCCGGCCGCACGTCCGACACCGGGCGGTGGCACACCTCCGCGACGAGCGGGTAGAGCCAGTCCGCCACGCCGCCCGTGCCGGACGCCGCCTGCGCCTTCTCCTTCACGCGGCCCGCGGTGGCGGACACGCGGTCCAGCCGCTGGAGCTCCTCCACCACCCGCTTGCGCTTCACCTTGCGCGTGGAGGTGCGCGGCAGCTCGCCGTCCCAGAAGCGCAGCACCTTCACGCGCCGGTAGAAGGGCATGCCCGCGCTCACCTTGCGGAAGTGCTCCTCCAGCTCATGGCGCACCTCCTCGCGCGGGCGGTCCTTGAAGTCCGGCACGCACAGGCACGCCACCTTCTCGCCGCCGGCCTCGTCCGGCAGGCCGACGATGGACAGCTCCTTGATGTGTTCGTGCTCCTGGTACAGCTCCTCCAGCTCGTCCGGGTAGACGTTCTTGCCGTTGGCGTCGACGATGACGTCCTTGGCGCGGCCCATGAGGTACAGGCGGCCCTCGTCGTCCATGCGGCCCAGGTCGCCGGTGTGCAGCCAGCCGTCCTTCACCACGGCCTCGGTCGCCTCGCGGTCCCCGAAGTAGCCCGCCATCACGTTGGGGCCCTTGGCCAGCACCTCGCCGATGCCGTCGTTGTCCGGGTTGAGGATCCTGAACTCGATGCCCGGCAGCGCCTTTCCCACCGTGCCCTTCACGCGCTTGTTGGTGGCCTCGGACACCGCCAGCACCGGCGCGGCCTCCGTGAGGCCGTAGCCCTCGCGCATGGTGAAGCCCAGCTCGTGGAAGGCCTGGTGCACCTCCTCCGACAGCGCGGAGCCGCCCGACACCAGCACCTTCACCCGGCCGCCGAACTTGCGGTGCACCGGCCAGAACAGGAGCTTGCCCAGGTTGAGCGAGCTGCGGTTGCGCAGCTCCCCGTTGGCCGCCATCAGCGCCTTGAGCGCCTGCTCCACCACCGGCGGGCGCGCGGCCAGCTCCTGCGTGATCTTCCGGTGCAGCAGCTGCCAGAGCGCGGGCACGCCGATCATCGCCGTCACGCGGCCCGTCTCGAAGACGTCGCCCAGCCGGTCCGACGTGAGCTCGTCGATGTAGGTGATCTCCGCGCCGCGCATGAACGGCGTGAGGAAGCCGGCGGAGAACTCAAAGGTGTGGTGCAGGGGCAGCACGGACAGCACGCCGTCGCCCACGCCCACGTCGAACGCGCCCGCCAGCTTCGCCACCAGCGACGCGAAGTTGCGGTGGGTGAGCATCACGCCCTTGGGCGTGCCGGTGGTGCCGGAGGTGAAGATGACGCTCGCCACGTCGTCCGCGGCGGCGGACTTCCTCACCGGGCCAATGCGGTCCGGGTACGCCGGGTCGCCCGTCATGGCCTCCGCGAGGCTCGCCACGCCCACGCCCTCGCCCAGCGCGGTGAGGAGGCCGGGGAAGTCCTCCGCGGCCTGCTCGGACACGAGGCACTGCCGGGCCGCCGCGCGCTTCGCGATGTTGACCACCTCCGCTTCCGTGAGCGAGGGGTCCACCGGCACGGCGGTGGCGCCGGCGCGCAGGATGCCGAAGTAGCTGATGGCCCACTCCGGCCGGTTCTCCGACACCAGCAGGACGCGGTCGCCGCGCTTGATGCCCTGGGCCAGCAGGTAGCTGCCCACGCGGGCCGCGTAGCGGTGCACCTCGCCGAAGGTGAAGCGCTCCTCCTTCTCCCCCGCGGCCATGCGGAACGCCACCCGGTGGCGGTACGCGTGCACGGTGGCCTCGAACAGCTCCAGGAGGTCGCGGTGCGCGGGGATGGCGGTGCGCTTCTCGCGCTCCTCGTCCAGGCCGGGGAACACCCACTTCTCCAGGCCGGGCAGGTGCGTGCCCAGGAAGTACTCGCGCCAGTCGATGCGCTCCGGCGCCCAGCCGATCCTCGCGCGGTCCGCCGGCGCCATGCGCTCGTAGACGGAGCGCGTGTTGTCGCAGCGGAAGACGTAGCGGTTCTCCCAGAGGAAGGGGAGGAACAGGTCGATGAGGCCGGTGAGGCTGTCCGCCTGGGACTCCACCTCGTCCAGCGCGGCGCGGGCCTTGTCCACCATCGCCTGGACGCGCGGCGCGCCCCACGCGGGCCGCACCTCATCCAGCGTCTTCTTCAGCAGCTTCGCGCCCTTCGCCAGCATGGGCGCGCTGAGCAGCTGGAACTCCTGCTTGCTCACCGGCTGCGGCTCGATGCGCGAGCGCAGCGCGTTGACCAGCGAGTTGCCCGTCTCGCGGTTGCGGTAGAAGCGGCGGCGGTACAGGCCCACCAGCTCCACGGAGCGGCTGGCGAGGAACGGGTTCACGTCACCGGACGCCAGGTTGTAGACGCGGCGCTCCTCCACCTGCATCGCGTGCGCGGTGATGCCCAGCGTGGCGCCCGCCACCTGGTCCACCGGGATGATGTCCAGGATGGCGTGGTCCCCCGCGGGGATGCCGCGCTGGCCCTTGATGCCCGCGTACGCCAGCGGCGCGGACGTGGTGAAGCCCTCGTTCCAGCCGGGGAAGGGGAAGTGCGCCGCGCTCTCCACGATGGAGGGCCGCACGATGGAGTAGCGGAGCCCCGGCGTCCCGGCCAGCACCTGTTCACCCAGGTGCTTGGCGTACGTGTACGTGTTGGGCCAGCCCCAGTGCTGCGCGCGCTCCATGCCCGCGCGCACCAGCTCGCCGGACAGCCACAGCTTGCGCTCGCGGCCCACGGCCAGGCGCAGCGTCTTCTCGTCGGTGGCGTCGCGGCCCTCCTCCTCCAGCCGGTCCAGCGCCTTCTTCCGGAAGATGGAGGTGAGCGCCTTGTCATCCGCCTGCTCGCGCAGGCGGGCCACGATCTTCTCCGCGTCCTGGAGCTCCTGCTCCAGGCTGAAGTCGCGCCCGTCCATCTCCTCCTGCTTGGGGAAGTAGCCCAGCACCGGCTCGTCCTCGAAGACGAGCCCGCTGCGGTTGCCCACGACGAACGCGGTGGACATGTGGATGAGCGGCACGCTCCAGCGCAGCGCCAGCGCCACCGCGTTCTTCACGCCGTGGGTGTTGACGTTGAGGCCCACCTCCAGCGACGGGTTGAAGGAGACGAGGCCCGCGCAGTTGACGATGGCGTGTACCTGCCCGGTGAGCGCCTCCACCTGCGCCTCCTCCAGGCCCACCCAGGGGTCGGTGATGTCGCCGTCCAGGACGGTGCACTTCTTCTGGAGGTACTCCATGGCGCCGTCATCGCCCAGGCGGTCGCGCAGCGGCTGGAAGGGCTCGCTGGGCGCCACCTTGTCGAAGAAGCGGCGCTCCGCGGACGCGGCGCTGCCCTTGCGCACGACGACGTAGACCCGGTCCAGCACGTCGCCGTAGTGGGCCAGCAGCATCGACAGCGTCACCTTGCCCACGAAGCCGGTGGTGCCGACGAAGACGATGCGCTTGCCGGTGAAGACCTGGGTGACGTCCAGCGGGGGAAGCGTGGCCATGTCCGTGTGCGACCCTTTCACTTCACGTCCACCATCACCGTGGGCGCGATGCGCAGCAGGCTGATGGACGCCGAGCGCCCCATGAAGCCGCGCGCCTCTTCAATCGCCTCGGAGAGGGTGTCGGTGCGGTCCCAGCCGAGCAGGGCCGGGACGTGGTTGTTCTCCGCGCCCGCGACGATGACCTTGCCCACGTGCTGGCGACCGTTCTCGCCCCAGTACCACATGTAGAAGGGGTGCACGCCGTGGTAGGCGTTGCCCTTCCTGTACAGGTGCACGTAGCTGGGGTTCTCCGCGAACTCCTTCTCGTACTTGTGCTCCAGCCGCATGGAGTCCCGCGTCTCCGGCAGCAGCCGGTGGAAGAACTCGATGTAGCTGGGGTGCTGGACGGGGTCGAACTCGTCGTAGGCCGGGTGCAGGAGGATGAGCACGCCCCCCTTCTTCACCAGCGGCACGCCCCGGTTGAGGTTGTAGAAGTAGCCCAGCCCCATCACCTGCACGAGCAGCGGGTTGAGGATGGAGTTGACGCTGTAGGGGCTGACGAACGGGATGGGGAAGATGACGATGTCGCTCTGCCCCTCCACCGGCACCACGTACTGCTTCCAGCTCTGCTCCAGCGTCTTGGCGTGCGTGGGCTCCGTGGCCCCCGCGAACACGCCCGTCACGTCGTAGGGCGCGGGGATGGCGTTGAGGACCTTCCGCGCCGCCGCGCGGGGCAGCTTGGATAGCGTGTAGCGCAGGGCCTGGAACTTCAGCCGGTCCGCCTCCGTGTAGTCCTCCTCCTTCTTCGCGAGGAAGTCCGTGGGCGCGCCGAACATGCGGTTGTTCAGCGTGGTCTCGATGTGGAAGACCTTCAGCGTCTTGTCGATGACCGTCCCGATGCGCGAGTTCTTCGTGTAGAGCGCGCTCGCCTTCGGCTCCATGTAGCTGTCGGAGTCGCGGATGGTCTTCGGGTTGTGGTGGTGGCGCAGCGACGCGTAGTTCGTCACGCCCGTGCCCATGGACTTGTGCCCGCCGTTCATGGGCACGAAGTTCACGTTCACGTAGACGACGAGGTCGCTCTCCGCCACGCGGCGGTTCACCGCCACCACCTCATCGTGGCTGGTGCGCTCCAGCTCCGTGATGCCGTCCGGGTCCTCCGCGTCGTGGTTGTAGTAGCGGTCCGGGTAGTAGGCGTCGAAGATCTTCTGGCCCACCATGCGCTTCATCTCCCCCTCCGTCATCCGGCGGTGGAGCGCGTTGGCGATGACCAGGTGCACGTCGTCCACGCCCGAGTCCGCGCACAGCTCCAGCACCACCTCCAGGATGGACTGGCGCACGTCCGGGGTGACCATGGGCGGCAGGGGGACGCTGATGTCGTCGATGACGCAGGTCAGCCGCATGCCGGGCTTGAGCAGCGCGTGCAGCGGGTCCATGCCCTCCGGGTGGTTGATGGCCCAGCGGATGGCGGCCTTCACGTTGGGCACGCCCTCCAGCGGGGGGCGGGGGAAGATGACCCGGGTGCCCACGGGCAGGTCTTCCTGGAGGAAGCCCTCGCCGTAGAAGAGCGCCCGCGGAGGGCTGCCCTTCTCCGTGATGACCACCTGGCTTTCCTCGTCGTACAGCTTCTGGAGCGTCTTGAGCGGGCGCATGGATGAAGGGGGCGGCGAAAGGGTGGGGTTACTTCAGGTCCAGGATGGGCCAGTTGTACGCGCGCGCGAGCGAGCGCAGCCGCAGGTCCGGGTTCACCGCGGTGGGCCGTCCCACCACGGCGAGCATGGCGTAGTCGGAGGCGCTGTCCGAGTAGCCGTGGCACTGGTTGAGGGCCAGGTTCTCGCGCTCGCAGTAGGCGCGGATGGCGTTGGCCTTGTTGGCGCCTTCGATGATGGGCGGAATCACCTTGCCGGTGGCCTTGCCGCCCACGAACTGCATCTTGTTGGCGATGACGTCGTCGCAGCCCAGGTGCCGGGCCAGGGGGCGCATGGTGAAGTCCAGCGCCCCGGTGACGAGCACGATGCGGCAGCCGGCGCGGCGCGCCTCGTCGATGAGGTCCTGCGTCTGCTCGTACAGCGCGGGCTTGAGGACGTCCTCGAACATGTCCTCCGCGATGGTGACCAGCCGGTCCTCGCTGAGGCCCGCGTAGTAGCGGTAGAAGAACTCGTTGAAGGCCTTGCGGTTGACGGCATCCAGGATGCCGAACACCGGCAGCCCCAGGGCGGTCCCCAGGGTGCGGCCCGCGATCCCCCGGAGCGAGCCCCGGTTCGTCGCGTAATAGGCATAGACGTGGACGATGTTCGTCCGGACCAGCGTCCCGTCGACGTCGAAGAAGGCTGCTTTGGCGGGCACTTTGGGGGGCATGGGCGGTCGGGCTTCCTCCCATCCTGGGGGGGGTGCGGTCAACGACAGTGGAAGGGCCGGCCCGGGCCGCCGGCCCTTTGGGCGCATGGGGCTATAACCAGCCCTTCGCGCGATACCATTCACCGCTGCGCGTGATGGACTCCGCCAGCCCCCGGCGAGGTCGGAAGCCCAGCAGGCGCTCGGCCTTGGCCCCCGAGCACGTCCAGGCCGGGGCCAGCAGCTGCCGCGCCAGCTTCCGGTTCAGGGGGAGCTTCCGCCCGGTCACCCGCGTCACGCCGTCCGCCGCCGTGGCCAGGGCCGTCAGCACCGCCGGGGACAGCCGCCAGGTGCGCGTCTTGAACCCCAGCGCCTTCGCCCCCAGGTCCTCCATCTCCTCCAGGGTCAGCCGCTCCGGGCCCGCGCAGAAGAACGCCTCCCCCAGGGCCTCCGGCCGCTCCGCCAGGACCAGCAGGAGGTCCACCACGTCCTCCACGTCCACCAGCGACAGCGGCCGGGGCCCCCCGGTCAGCTCCAGCCGGATGCCCTGCTTTCCCAGCTTGAAGAAGGTCAGGTTTTCCCGGTCTCCGGGCCCCAGGATGCGCGGCGGGCGGATCACCGTCACGGGCAGCCGGTCCTGGAAGGAGAACGCGATGCGCTCCGCCTCCGCCTTGCTCTCGCCGTACCACTCATGGGGATGGAAGGCGTCCTCCTCCACGTGGGGCCGCTCCGGGGTGGAGGGGCCGTGGGAGGCCAGCGAGCCGCACATCACCAGCCGGGGGCGGGGCTGGGGCAGGGCGGCCATGGCCTCGCAGAGGAGGCGGGTGCCGTGCGCGTTGACGCGCATGAACTCGTCGCGCAGCGCGGCGCGGCGGATGCCGGCCAGGTGGAAGACGACGTCCACGCCCTGCACCGCGCCGGCCAGCGAGGCGGGGTCCGTCACGTCGCCCACCACCCGCGTCCAGGGGTGGCCCTCCAGGGCCTTCTCCAACTCGCGGGCGTCCGTGGTGGGGCGCAGCAGGCAGGAGACCCGGTCGCCGCGCGCGGCCAGCGCCCGCGCGAGCCAGGTCCCCAGGAAGCCTCCGGCGCCAGTGATGAGGGCATTCATGGGCGCTGTTTCATCCGAAAAGCCACATCCCGTCCACCGTCGAAATGGGCAGGGTCCGCCCCGAGGAGGCGCGCGCTCCGGACGCCGACTTTCCGCCTCCGGGCGCGTCGCGAGGCGCAATCCCCGAGGGAGAACGGCCTCCGGAGCCGGTTTTTGGGGCTCCAGACGCGTCGCGGCGGTTCCGCTCCCGAGGGAAGAATGCGCTGCGGGGCCGAGTTCTAGCCTCCGAAGCCATTGCTCCGAGGAGAGTCAGAGGGAAAAAGCGCGCGATGGACGCTGTTTTTCGCTCTAGGCCGTGCTACTACGCGCCATCGGCTCTAGCTTGAAGCTGCAAGCACGCCGTGCAACGTCCCCTTCGGAGGGGAGGAGACACAAGACGAATGGCCGCCAAGAAAGCCGCTGCGAAGAAGTCTGCCCCTGCTGCCGCGAAGAAGCCTGCCGCCAAGAAGGCCGCGGGCCGTAAGCCCAACGCCGCCTTCATGAAGGAGATGACGCCTTCCAGCGAGCTGGCGGCGATCGTCGGGTCCAAGGCGCTGCCCCGCACCGCGGTGGTCAGCAAGATCTGGGAGTACATCAAGAAGAACAACCTCCAGGACGCGAAGAACAAGCGCCAGATCAACGCCGACGACAAGCTGAAGCCCATCTTCGGCGGCAAGAAGAGCGTCACCATGTTCGAGATGACCAAGCTGGTGAACAACCACCTGAGCTGAAGGTGGCGCGGGCCCGTCGGGGGCCGTCGCTGGTTGCCCGGAGGACCCTGGGGGCTCGTCACGCATCGCGCGGGACGGGCCCTCCGCTTTTTCCCTCGGGGACAGGCCTCCCGCCGGAGCGTTGAAAAGGGGGCGAAGGCGCATCTCCCCGCTGGCGGACGCGCCGCGTCGCGCCTACCTCTGGGGGCCATGTTCCATGACAGCCTCGAGTCAGGAGAGCGCGCCGCGCGGCAGGCGGGCGCGGAGGGCACGCACACGACGGTGGAGGCGCAGGCGGCCGACCTCTTCGAGCAGGTCCAACGCGAGCTGCAATCGCGCCGCGTCACGCCGCTGTCCACCTACCGGATGCAGCTGCACCACGGCTTCACCTTCCAGCAGGCGAAGGCGGTGGTGCCGTACCTGGTCCGGCTGGGCGTGAGCGACTTCTACGCGTCCCCCTACCTCAAGGCCACGCCGGGCAGCACCCACGGCTATGACTGCGTGGACCACCAACGAATCAACCCGGAGGTGGGGACGCCAGAGGACCACGCGGCCCTCTGTGACGCCCTGCGCGAGCACGGGCTGGGGCAGGTGCTGGACGTGGTGCCCAACCACATGGGCATCGAGCGGGACAACCGGCTGTGGCTGGACGTGCTGGAGAACGGCCCGTCGTCCGTCTACGCGAAGTTCTTCGACGTGGACTGGCGGCCGGTGAAGGACGAGCTGGCGGACAAGGTGCTGCTGCCCATCCTGGGGGACCAGTACGGCATCGTGCTGGAGCGCGGCGAGCTGAAGCTGTCCTACGACGCCGGCGCCTTCCACGTGCACTACTACGACCACCGGCTGCCGGTGGCGCCGCGGCAGTACGCGAGCATCCTCCAGCACGGCCTGGAGCGGCTGGAGAAGCAGCTGGGGCCGGAGTCGCCGCACCTGGTGGAGCTGCTCTCCATCCTCACCGCGCTGGAGCACCTGCCGCCGCGCACGGAGGTGAACCCGGCGAAGGTGGTGGAGCGGCACCGCGAGAAGGAGGTCATCAAGCGGCGGCTGGCCGCGGTGGTGGCGGACTGCGCGGAGCTGGCGGCCTATGTGGAGGAGAACGTCCGGGTGTTCAACGGCACGCCCGGCAACGTGCGCTCCTTCGACCTGCTGGACGCGCTGCTGCAGGGGTGCAGCTACCGGCTGGCGCACTGGCGCGTGGCGGGCGAGGAGATCAACTACCGCCGCTTCTTCGACATCAACGGGCTGGCCGCCATCCGCGTGGAGGACCCGGACGTCTTCCAGGAGGCGCACCAGCTCATCTTCGAGTGGCTGCGCGAGGGGCGCGTCACGGGGCTGCGCATCGACCACCCGGACGGCCTCTTCGACCCCACCGCCTACTTCCTGGACCTCCAGGAGCGCTTCTTCGTAGAGCGCGCGCGGGCGCGCTTCCTGGCGGAGGCGGGGGGCGGGGACGAGGCGCGGTGGGCGGAGGTGGAGGCGCTGCTGCGCGCCAGGTGGCGGCGCGAGGTGATGGACACCCCGGACAGCCCGCTGCGCAAGGCGCTCTTCGTGGCGGTGGAGAAGATCCAAGGCGGCCGCGAGCGCATCCCGGACACCTGGGCGGTGCACGGCACCACGGGCTATCGCTTCGCCAACGCGGTGAGCGGCCTGTTCGTGCACCCGGCCGCGGAGGCGCACCTGACGGAGACGTACGAGCGCTTCGCGGGCGGCACGCAGGACTTCGCGGAGCTGGTGTACCAGAAGAAGCTGCTCATCATGCGCGTGAGCATGGCCAGCGAGATCAACGTGCTGGCGCACGAGCTCAACCGCATCTCCGAAATGAACCGCCGCACGCGCGACTTCACGCTCAACAGCCTGCGGCGCGCGCTGGTGGAGTTCATCGCGCTGTTCCCCGTCTACCGCACCTACGTGGACGGCTGGCGCGCGGAGCTGGACGTGCGCGACGTGCAGTACATCGAGTGGACCCTCCAGCGCGCCAAGGAGC
The DNA here is from genome assembly GCA_023424585.1 of Pseudomonadota bacterium. Classification (GTDB taxonomy): domain Bacteria; phylum Myxococcota; class Myxococcia; order Myxococcales; family Myxococcaceae; genus Corallococcus. Next base: position 6,588 of record JAFADT010000505.1, on the reverse strand, counting down.
GCAACACCACCACCAACGCCTCCATCTTCGACTTCCTGCGCGACATCCTCCTGCGCCGCTACCCGGAGCACGTGGGGGACGACGAGAAGGCGGTGATGCTGCGCTTCGCGATGAAGCTCCAGCAGGTGACGGGCCCGGTGATGGCCAAGGGCCTGGAGGACACCGTCTTCTACATCTACAACCGCCTGGTGAGCCTCAACGAGGTGGGCGGCGAGCCGGAGCACTTCGGCATGCGCGCCACCACCTTCCACCTGCGCAACCAGGAGCGCGCGGAGCGCTGGCCGGCGAGCATGCTCACCTCCAGCACCCACGACACCAAGCGCAGCGAGGACGTGCGCGCGCGCATCAACGTCCTCACGGAGCTGCCGGAGGCCTGGCGGGAGAAGGTGCGCGCCTGGGCGGACCTCACGCAGCCCTTCATCAGCCACCTGCCCACGGGCCCCGCGCCGTCGTCCAACGACGTCTACCTCTTCTTCCAGACGCTGGTGGGCGCGTGGCCCATGGGGGAGGCGGTGCCGGAGGGCGAATGGAAGGCGTTCCACCGCCGCATGCGCGAGTACATGGGCAAGGCCATCAAGGAGGCCAAGGTCCGCACGTCGTGGACCAACCCGGACGGCACCTACGACGACGCGGTGGCGCGCTTCGTGGACGCGTGCTTCGACCCGGCGAGGGGCCAGGCCTTCCTGGACGACGCGAGGGCCTTCAAGCGCCGCATCGAGCGCGCGGGCCAGCACAACGCGCTGGGGCAGCTGCTGCTGAAGCTGGCCTCGCCCGGCGTGGCGGACACGTACCAGGGCTGCGAGCTGTGGGACCTGTCGCTGGTGGATCCGGACAACCGGCGGCCGGTGGACTACGCCCTGCGCGAGCGGCTGCTCACCGCGCTGGACGCCGCGGCGGCGAAGGACCGGCCGGCCCTGTGCGCGCGGCTGAACGAGGACTTCGACGACGGGCAGGTGAAGCTCTTCGTGCTGGCGGAGGCGCTGCGGCTGCGCCAGCGGTACGCGGACCTGTTCCGCGCGGGCGGCTACGAGGCGCTGGAGCTGTCCGGGCCGCGCTCGCCCTCGGCGGTCGGCTTCGCGCGCACGCTGGGTGACAGCGTGCTCATCGCCTGCGCGCCGCGTTACACCCTGGAGGCGCTGGAGTCCGGGGGGCTGGCGACGGCGTACGACGGCACGTTCCTGGACCTTCCGGCGGCATATGCGGGCATGATGTTCCGCAATGTCTTCACCGGGCGCTCCGTCCGTCCCCAGCAGGGGCCGGGAGGCGTGGGGCTGGCCCTGGGGCCGCTCCTCGCGGAGTTCCCGGTGGTGCTGCTGGAGAGGAGCGCTGGATGAGGAGGGCCGAGGTGCTTCCAGGGAGGCCGTTTCCCCTGGGCGCCACGTACGACGGGAGCGGCGTGAACTTCGCCGTGTTCAGCGAGCACGCGAAGAAGGTGGAGGTCTGTCTCTTCGACCCCGCCGCTCCCACGAAGGAGACGCGCCGCTTCCCGTTGCTGGAGACCACGAACCACGTCTGGCACGGCTACATGCCCGGCGTGCACGCCGGTTGCCTCTACGGCCTGCGGGTTCACGGTCCGTATGAACCGAAGAAGGGCCTGCGCTTCAACCCGCACAAGCTCCTGGTGGACCCCTACGCCAGGGCGCTGCACGGCCAGGTGGACCCCGGGGCCCCCATCCACGCCTACGTGCACGGGGGCAAGGACGAGGACCTCGTCATGGACACGCAGGACGACGCCTGGGGCGTGCCCAAGGCGGTCATCCTGGCGGACGGGTTCGACTGGGAGGGGGACCGGCGGCCGGAGGTGCCGTGGCACAAGACGGTCCTCTACGAGCTGCACGTGAAGGGCTTCACGAAGCTGAACCCGCGCGTGCCGGAGCACCTGCGCGGCACGTACGCGGGCCTGGCGCACCCGGCGACGCTCGAGCACCTGAAGAAGGTGGGCGTGACGTCCGTGGAGCTGCTCCCCATCCACGCCTTCGTGGACGAGCCGTTCCTCACTCAGAAGGGGCTCTCCAACTACTGGGGCTACAACACGCTGGGCTTCTTCGCGCCGGACGCGCGCTACAGCGCGTCCGGCTCGCTGGGCGAGCAGGTGGCGGAGTTCAAGGGGATGGTGAAGCTGCTGCACCGCGCGGGCCTCGAGGTGATCCTCGACGTGGTCTACAACCACACCTGCGAGGGCAACCACCTGGGCCCCACGCTGTCCTTCAAGGGGCTGGACGCCGGCGCGTACTACCGGCTCAGCGAGAAGGACCCGCGCTACTTCATGGACTTCACCGGGTGCGGCAACTCGTGGAACGCCACGCACCCGTACGCGCTGAAGCTCATCGCGGACTCGCTGCGCTACTGGGTGGAGGTGATGCACGTCGACGGCTTCCGCTTCGACCTGGCGACGACGCTGGGGCGGGACCGGCACGGCTACGACACCCGCGCGGCCTTCTTCCAGATCATCCACCAGGACCCGGTGCTGAGCCGCGTGAAGCTCATCGCGGAGCCGTGGGACGTGGGGGACTACGGCTACCAGGTGGGCAACTTCCCGGTGCTGTGGAGCGAGTGGAACGGCAAGTACCGCGACCCCATGCGCCGGTACTGGAAGGGCGACGACCGGCAGGCGGCGGAGATCGGCTACCGGCTCACCGGCAGCTCGGACCTGTTCTCGCTGTCCGGCCGCAAGCCCATGGCGAGCGTGAACTTCGTCACCGCGCACGACGGCTTCACGCTGCACGACCTGGTGACGTACGGCCAGAAGCACAACGAGGCGAACGGCGAGGACAACCGCGACGGCGCCAATGACAACCACGCCTGGAACTGCGGCGTGGAGGGGGAGACGAACGACCCCAAGGTGAACGCGCTGCGCGAGCAGCAGAAGCGCAACTTCCTGGCGTCCCTCTTCCTGTCGCAGGGCGTGCCCATGCTGGTGGCGGGCGACGAGATGGGCCGCACGCAGAAGGGCAACAACAACGCCTACTGCCAGGACAACGCGCTGTCGTGGGTGAACTGGGAGCTCAACGAGAAGCAGCGCCAGCTCCTGGACTTCACCGCCCGCATCGCGAAGCTGCGGCGCGAGCAGCCGGTGCTCTCCAAGCGCCGCTTCTTCCGCGGGGCCCACATCTGGGACAGCGAGCTGAAGGACCTGGCGTGGTTCCGGCCGGACGGCAAGGAGATGACGAAGGAGGACTGGGAGAAGCCCTACGCGCGCTCCCTGGCCTTCCTGCTGGGCGGGGACGCCATCGCCACGCCGGACGACGAGGGCCACCGCATCGTGGGGGACACGTTGCTGGTGCTGCTCAACGCGCACCATGAGCCCATCACCTTCCTGCTGCCCGCGCTGGAGTGGGGCGCGGACTGGGAGCTGGTGGTGGACACGGCGGCCACCGGGGAGTCCCTGCGCACGCACACCCCGGCGGGCGGCAAGGTGCAGGCGGCGGGCCGCTCCCTGGTCGTCCTGCGGCGCCCGGCGACGGAATGGGAGTAGCCGCCCGGGCCCATCCCGGGGTAGGGAGCGCCCGATGACTCATTCACTCTGGCCCTGGGTGGGCTTCAACGTCTTCGTCCTGGCGATGCTCGCCCTGGACCTGGGGCTGTTCCACCGGAAGGAGCACGCGGTGTCGCCGAAGGAGGCGACGCTGTGGACGCTGGTGTGGGTGAGCATCAGCCTCGCCTTCTGCGGGGGCGTGTGGCGCTACGGCGGTGAGGCGCCGGCGCTGGAGTGGCTGACGGCGTACGTCGTGGAGTACGCGCTGTCCGTCGACAACCTCTTCGTCTTCCTGATGGTGTTCGGCTACTTCCGGGTGCCGCCGCAGCACCAGCACCGGGTGCTCTTCTGGGGCATCCTGGGCGCGTTCGTGATGCGCGCGCTGCTCATCGTCGCGGGCACGGCGCTGGTGGCCCGCTTCGAGTGGCTCATCTTCCTGTTCGGCGCGTTCCTCGTCTACACGGCCTCCAAGATGCTGTGGGCCAAGGACGACGATGACGTGGACCCGGAGGCGGGCCTCATCGTGAAGCTGGCCCGGCGCCTCCTGCCGGTGTCGCGCCAGGGCGAGGGCAGCCGCTTCTTCCTCACCGAGGACGGCCGGCGCAAGGTGACGCCGCTGTTCATCGTGCTGCTGGTGGTGGAGGCCACGGACCTGCTCTTCGCCATGGACTCCATCCCGGCGGTGCTGGGCATCAGCAAGGACCCCTTCATCATCTACACGTCCAACGTGTGCGCCATCCTGGGGCTGCGCTCGCTCTTCTTCGTGGTCTCCAGCCTGATGGAGAAGTTCCACCTGCTGAAGGTCGCGCTGGGCGTCATCCTGGCCTTCGTGGGCGTGAAGATGCTCATCGAGCACTGGTTCAAGATCCCCATCGGCATCTCGCTGGCGGTGATTGGCGGGTGCCTGCTGGTGGCCATCCTGGCGTCGCTGGTGTTCCCCAAGCCCCCGGAGGCGGAAGGGGCCCCCCCGGTGGCGGAGGCGGACAAGGCCCCGGACGCGCCGGCCCGGGAGCAGGAGCGCGGCTGACGTCGGGCCCCAGGCCCTCCCCAGGGGGCCTGTGTTTCCCTTGCATCGGGCGGGAGTCGCTGCCAAGTCTCCGGCCATGTCCACCGCCACCACCGACGGCATCCGCGTCACCGTGGAGCCGACCTTCTGGCCGGAGCGCAGCACCCCCGAGTCCGGGCAGTTCGCCTTCATGTACAAGGTGGTGCTCCTCAACGAGGGCCCCCTGCCGGCGCAGCTGCGGTCGCGGCACTGGATCATCACCGACGCCCAGGGGAACGTGGACGAGGTGAAGGGCGAGGGCGTGGTCGGCCGTCAGCCGCACCTCAAGCCGGGCGAGCGGTTCGAGTACACGAGCTGGGCGATGCTGCGGACGCCCTTCGGCACGATGCGCGGCACCTACGAGATGGAGCGCCCGGACGGCACGCGCTTCGAGGCGCGCATCGCCGAGTTCGCGCTCACGCTGCCGCACGCGCTGCATTGAGGGCACGGGGACACCGCGCATGCCTGTGCCGACCACGAAGCGGGGGCTGTTGCTCATCAACCTGGGGACGCCGGACGCGCCCGAGTCCGGCCCCGTGCGCCGCTACCTGCGCGAGTTCCTCAGCGACCCGCGCGTCATCGACATCCACCCGGTGGCGCGCTGGTTCCTCCTGAACCTCTTCATCCTGCCCGTGCGTCCCGCGAAGAGCGCGGAGGCGTACCGCAAGGTGTGGATGAAGGAGGGCTCGCCGCTGCTCGTCCACAGCCGCGCGCTGGAGGCGAAGGTCGCGGAGCGGCTGAAGGAGGACTACGAGGTGGAGCTCGGCATGCGCTACGGCAACCCGTCGCTGCCGGACGCCATCGCGCGGCTGCGGGCGAAGGGCGTGTCGGAGCTCACGGTGCTGCCGCTGTATCCGCACGAGGCGACGTCCTCCTCCGCGTCGTCGCTGGCGCGCACCTATGAGGTGCTGTCGGAGGGCTGGGACGTCCCCAACGTGCGCGCGGTGCCGGCCTTCTGGGACGACGCGGGCTTCCTGGACGCGTTCGCGGCGGTGGCCCGGCCGGTGATTGACGACCTGCGCGCGGACCACGTGCTGTTCAGCTTCCACGGGCTGCCGGAGCGGCACATGCGCAAGAGCGACCCGACGGGGCAGCACTGCCTGTCGTTCGCGGGCTGCTGCGACGCCATCACGGACGCGAACCGGCACTGCTACCGCGCGCAGTGCTTCGCGACGGCGCGGCTGCTGGCGCAGCGGCTGGCGCTGCCGGAGGGCGGCTCCACGGTGTCCTTCCAGTCGCGGCTGGGGCGCACGCCGTGGGTGAAGCCCTACACGGACCTGGTGCTGCCGGAGCTGGCGGCGAAGGGCGTGAAGCGGCTGGCGGTGATGTGCCCGGCCTTCGTGGCGGACTGCCTGGAGACGCTGGAGGAGATTGGCCTCCGCGCGAAGGAGCAGTTCGTGGCGGCGGGCGGCGAGGCGCTGACGCTGGTGCCGTCCCTCAACGCCCACCCGGCGTGGGTGGACGCCGTGGTGGGGCTGGTGCGCGCCTCGGACGGCCCGTCGGTCAAGGCGCGGGGGTCGCGGTAGGCGCGGGCGCGGCGGGCGTCTCCTGGGCCTGGGGGGCGCTGACGGGCGTGAGGCGGGCCTGCCAAGTGCCCACGGGCAGGTTCACGGCGGGCCGCGCGGGGCCGTTGAGGGTGGTGGACAGGGTGCCCGACCAGGAGCGCCACTGGCCGGCGTTCACCAGGAACTCGCCCTTGCCGGTGACCTTCACGGTGGCGCCCAGCTCGGTGCCCGCAGGCTGGGGGGTGGACGGGGGCGGCGCGTCGGCCAGCGCGTCGGGGACCTCGGTGCCCTCGGTGCTCTCCTTGGGCAGATCCTTCAGGCTGGGGCGCGGGGGGCTGAGGGTGCCGGCGAACTGCTCCTGGAGGTCGTACTCGAGCGTGGCCACCTGCTCGCCGTTGTCGCCCGGGGTGACTGAGACGAGCTTCACGCGGTGGTGGCGCTCGCCGCCGGGGGCGCGGCGGAACAGGGTGCCCAGGGCGTCCGGCGTGGTGAGCTCGGCGCCCAGGGGCCACGTGTCGCCGGGGCGCACGGGGTCGCGCGGCAGCTCCAGCACGAGCGTGGCC
>JAFADT010000852.1 GCA_023424585.1 Pseudomonadota bacterium | reverse complement strand
ATGGACATCTTCATGATCCGCTGCGCGAGCGTCAGGCGCTTGCCCTCCTCCATGGGGGCGGCGTCCTCGGACTGCGCGTCGGAGCCCAGCTCCTGGAGCACCTCCTCCGCGGTGGGGCCCGGATCCGGCGGCGCGGCGGCGGCCTGCGGGCCGTAGATGCGCACGCGCGCCGCCTGCATGGCGGGCACGTCCGCCAGCACCAGGCCGCTGCGCACCGCGAAGTCACACACGCCGTCCACCAGCGACACCGGGACGCCGGGGTTGACGCACAGGTTGCGGATGATGTCCTCGTTGCGCAGCAGGCGCAGCTGGTTCTGGGAGATGATCTCCGCCACCCTCGGGCTGCACGTCCCCGCCACGCTGGCCACGGCGTCGTCCGGCGTCTCCGAGTTGAGGACGAGCATCTCCGCGTAGGCCTCCTTGTCCTTGAGCAGGCCCAGGAAGTAGCCCAGCACGGGCGGCTGCACGCCCTCGTCGCGCAGCGCGGAGCCGAGGATGCGGTCCGGCAGGTTCGCGGACGTCTTGGCGGCCGTCTCGCGCACGCCCGCGTCCGGGTCGAACGTGAGCATGTAGAGCGCGCCCAGCATGTCCGCCGGGTTGAGCGGCACCAGCGACTTGGCCGCCATCATCCGCAGGGGCACGGGGGCGTTGGGGTCCACGTGCTTGCGCAGGTTGGGCGGCAGGAACTCCGCGTTGAAGGGGCAGCCCGGGGGCGGGGCCGGAATGCTGGGGTCGGCGGCCGTGCTCATGTCGCGTGATTCCTTCCGTAGATGATGCGCAGCCCCTCCAGGGTGAGGAACTCATCCACCTCCTGGATGGCCTTCGACTCACTGGCCACCAGCGGGGCCAGGCCCCCGGTGGCCACCACTTTCGCGGAGAAGCCCATCTCCGCCTCCATGCGCGCGCACAGGCCGTCCACCAGGCTCACGTAGCCATAGACGAGGCCGGCCTGCATGGAGTGCACGGTGTTGCGGCCCACCACGTGTTGCGGCCGCGCGAACTCGACGCGGGGCAGCTTGGAGGCGTTCTGGAACAGGGCCTCCATGGAGATGTTGATGCCGGGGCAGATGGCGCCGCCCAGGTACTCGCCCTTGGGCGTCACCGCGTCCAGCGTCGTCGCGGTGCCGAAGTCCACCACGATGAGGCCGCGGTGGTGCTTCTCGTAGGCGGCCACCGCGTTGACGATGCGGTCCGCGCCCACCTCGCGCGGGTTGTCGTAGAGGATGGGCATGCCCGTCTTCACGCCCGGGCCCACGAACATGGGGCGCGTCTTGAAGTAGCGCTCGCTCATCTTCTCCAGGATGAACTGGAGCGGCGGCACCACGCTGGACACGGCCACGGCCTTCACCCGGTTCGCGTCGATGCCGCTCCACGCGAAGAGCTGGCGCACGAGGATGCCGTACTCGTCCGCGCTCCGGCGCGCGCTGGTCTCCAGGCGCCAGTGGTCCAGCAGCCGCCGGCCCTCGTAGACGCCCAGGACGGTGTTGGTGTTGCCGACGTCGATGGCCAGGAGCATCAGGGGCGCACTCTAGCGCCGGGGGCGCAGCTGCTCCACGTCCCCCGCCAGCACGCGCTCCACGCGCCCATCCGCCATGCGCACCAGCAGGGCGCCCGTGGGGTCGATGTCCTCGGCGAACCCCTCCCAGTCCCCCCGGTCCGTCTTCACCCGGACCGGGACGCCCAGGGTGCTGGAGAGCGCCTTCCAGCGGGCGCGCACCGCGTCGAAGCCGGTGGACAGGTACGTGTCCAGCCAGGCCTCCAGCCGGTTCCACAGGGCCGCGGTGAAGGTCGCGCGGGGCACCGGCCGCCCCAGCGCCAGGGCCAGGGACGTGGCCGTCGCGCGCAGGTCCTCCGGGAAGTGCTCCTCGCCCGCGTTCAGGTTCACCCCCACGCCCACGATGACGAAGTGCACGCGCTCGGGCTCGGCGGACAGCTCCGTGAGGATGCCGGCCACCTTCCGGCCCGAAAGCTGGACGTCGTTGGGCCACTTGATGGCGGCGTCCGCGCCCGCGTCGCGCAGCGTCTCCGCCAGGGCCACCGCGGCCACCAGGGTGAGCTCCGGCGCGCGCTGCGGGGGCAGCTCCGGGCGCAGGATGGCGGAGAAGTACAGGTTCAGGTTCGGCGGCGACACCCAGGCGCGGCCCCGGCGGCCCTTGCCGGCCGTCTGCTGCTCGGCCACCACCACCGTGCCGTGCGCGGCGCCGTCCTGGGCCAGCCGGAAGGCCGCCGCGTTGGTGGAGCCGATGGTGTCGTGGTGGCGCAGCACGCGGCCCAGCGCGCGCGTGGCGAGCAGCGGGTGGACCTCCAGCGCGGACAGCCGGTCCGGCCGGCCCACCAGCCGGTAGCCCTTCGCGGGCACCGCCTCGATGCGGTAGCCCTTCTGGCGCAGGGCCTCCACGTGCTTCCACACCGCCGTGCGCGACAGCCCCAGCCGGGTGGACAGCGCCTCGCCGGAGATGAAGCCCTCCCCGCCTCCCGCGAGGAAGTGGAGGATGCGCGCGTCCTGCGAGAGCTCGTTCGTCGTCTCCACGGGCGGCGGGCCGCTTCAGTTCGGGGCGGGGGTGGCCGGCGTCGTGGGCTCGGCGCCCGGGCTGGCCTTGAAGGAGATGAGCTCCAGCTCCGTCTGGGGCACGCGCTTGCCCCCGTGCTCCATGGCCACGTCCACGCGGACCAGGCCCACGCCCGCGGCGAAGGTCATCGTGTTGACGAGCGTCGTCTGCGCGTCGACCTTGTTGCGGCCCTCCACGCTCACGCAGTTGGGGAACGAGCCCGCGGGCACCTGGCAGGCGAAGCCCACCTGCACCAGCTGGTAGCGCTCCGTGGAGGACACGGACACGACGTTGTTCCAGCCGCGCCCGGCCTCCAGCGGGCCGCGCAGGAGGTAGCGCTTGGGGTCGCGCAGGCCGAAGGCGTCCACGGTGAGCTGGCCGCCCTGGTTGTCCACGAAGTACCCGTCCTGCTCCTTGACGATCTCCACCGTGACGGGTTTGTCGTCGCGCCCGTCGATGCGGTACGTCCACGCGTTGCCCACGGCCAGCGGGTAGTACTGGGCGATGGCCTCGGGCGAGGGGCGCGCGTCCGCTTCGACGCGCTTCGCGCAGCCGGAGCCCACCAGCGTGGAGGCCAGGAGGGCCAGGCCCCCCACCATCGACAGCGACTGCTTCAAGGACGGCTGCTTCATGCGCTCAAGGGTCCGCGTGGCCCTGGCCACGCGCCTCCGCGGTTGCGTGGTTGCGTGATGCGTAGAGCGTGTCCAGCGCCTGCTGCGCGGCGGCCTGCACGGACGGCGTGTCGTGGCCCTGGGCCACCGTGTAGAGGTACGCCTCCGCCTCCGGGCCGCCAATCTCGCCCACGGCGAAGACGATCTCCTGCAGGAAGCCCGAGTCGCGGCCGCGCGCCAGGTCGATGAGCGCCGGCACCGCGCTCCTGGCCTTCATCTCCGCCAGCGCGCCGATGGTGCGGCGCACCTGCTCCGCGTCGCTGGTGTCCTTGAGGCGCTCGATCAGGAGCGGCGCGGCGGCCGGATGCTTGCGCTCGGCCAGCGTCCGGAGCGCGAACTCGCGGAGGCGCGAGTCGGTGGCCTGGAGGTCCGCCACCAGCGCCTCGTCCGAGCGCTCCAACGCGGCGAGCTGCATCACCGCGGACTCCGTCACCTGCCGCAGCACGCTCCGCAGCGCGGCGCGCATGGCCGTCCGGCGTCCCTCGGGCGAGTCCTCCTCCACCGCCGCCTCGCCCAGGCCCACGACCTCGTAGCGCTGGGGCATGTTGCCGCCGAAGCGCTCCAGGGACAGGTTGGCGCCCACCTCGGCGAAGCTGTGCGGGTTGCCGTCCTTCAGCACCTCACGGGTGAAGGGCACGTCCAGCGACAGCCGCCAGGGCTGGGACTTCTTGGGAGCCTCTTCGTCCACCCGCTCGAAGCGGCCGGAGGCCTCCAGCGCGCCGTCGAACAGGTCCCGCACGCCTTCCGGGCCGAAGCCCAGGAGGGCGTTGTCCCGCAGGGTGGCCCCGGAGAGCTCCACCGGCGCCACCGGATAGCGCGGGGCCTGCGAGCGGCAGGCCCCGAGGAACAGCACGCAGGAGGTAAGCAGCAGGGCCGGCTTCATGGCCCCCCCAGGCTAACACTCCCGCGTCCACCGCACCCGATTCCGTGCGGGGATCAGCCTTCCTTGTTGCCCTCGGACGAGCCCTCCGTCCCAGGCGACACGGGCGCTTCGTGCACGTCGCGGGCCTCGCGAACCTCCGCGGGCTGCGACGGTGCCTCGGCGGTGGCCTCTTCCGGAGGCAGCGCCTGCGCGGCGACCGGGGTCACCGCGTCGGACGGATCCTGCGTGGCGACGCCGGACTCCGGGGTGGCCTGCGCCGCTTCGCCCGCCTGCCAGGCGTCACCCACGACGGGCGGCGTGGCGGCGGGCTCCTCGTGCGCGGGGCTGGCGGGCGCCTGCTCCGTCACGGGCAGGGCCTCGCCGGCGAGCGCGACGACCTCACCGGTGACGCTGCCCCCCGGAGAAGGCGCGGCGATGGCGCCGGAGGCCCCCTCCCCCTCGGACGCGACCGCCGCCACCGTGGTGGCACCGGCCGACTCCGCGCTGGCGGTGGCTTCCCCTGCGGCGGCCTCACCCGGCGCCGCGCCGGCTTCACC
>JAFADT010000799.1 GCA_023424585.1 Pseudomonadota bacterium | reverse complement strand
GCGGTCCAGCCCTCACAAGTCGCGCGTCTCTCCCGACAGCCCGAGCGCCCGCCTCAGATGCGGTTCGCCCTCCAGGACCTCCACTCCCAGGCGCACCACCCAGGCCTCGAAGCCGGCGGGCAGCCGCACCGCGTCCTTCTCCGTCGTCACCACGAGCGCTCCTTGCTGACGGGCCCGGACTTCGACCTGGCGGAGCTCCTCTCCCGTGAAGCGATGGTGATCCGCGAAGAGCGCCGCGTCCCGGACCTCCACGCCGAGCGCTGTGAGGGTCTTCAGGAAGCCTCCGGGCCTGGCCAGCCCCGCCAGCGCGAGGACCGGCCTGCCTTCGAGTGCCCTCGTCGAATGCTCGGTGCCCGAGGGGTCCCACCAGCCCGTGGGCCCATAGCGCGTGCGCACCCTGGGGGCGGCCACGGCTTCGAGCCATGGATTGGGGGCGGCCCCCCCGCTGGCGGCTCTCATCCAGAGGAGCGTGGCCCGGCGCAGGGACGAGGGGGGCTCCCGCAGCGGGCCTCTTGGGAGCAGGTGGCCATTGCCCAGGCCCACGGCTTCGTCCACGACCACCAGGTCTTCGTCACGGTGCAGGCGGCGGTGCTGGAAGCCGTCGTCCAGCAGGACCGTGTCCAGGCTGAAGTCGTCCCGGGCCCGGAAGGCCGCCGCGACCCGGTCCGCGCCCACGAAGAGTCGGGCTCCCGGGCACCTGCGCGCCAACAGCAGGGGTTCATCACCGGCTTCCGTTACCGCGGGCAGGGGCTCCGCGCCCGTGAAGGTGAGCGGGTGCTGGGATTCGCGTCCGTAGCCTCTCGTGAGGATGCCGACCTTGCGCCCTTCGCGGATCAGGAGCTCCGCGAGGTGGAGGACCGCGGGCGTCTTGCCCGTGCCCCCGACGTTGAGGTTGCCGACGGAGATGATCCGCAGACCTTCGACGCGTTCGGCCCGCTTCAAGCCCGAATCATAGAGGGCGCCTCGGAGGCGGACTGCCCCGCTGTAGGTCCAGGACAGCAGGGTGAGCGGCGACAGGAGGGCACGACGCGTCCAGGGCTCCGGGACCGGCGGATAGAAGATCCGTTCCAGGGCCGTGGGGGAGCCGGTCATCGCCTTGGCTCCGCGGCCTTCTGGTAGAGCGACAGGATGTCCCTCGCGATGAGCTCGTTCGTCGGGTGCCGGGCCGCCGCCCTGGCTCCGGACATCGCGGCGGTGACAACGGCGTCCACCGTAGGTGACTCCACCTTCGCATCCGCCAGGTCCGGGAGCGCTCCTTCGTTCACCGCGACCACTCGGACGTCGCAGGCCCGGGCCTGGGCCGCCGCCCTCGCGCTCCAGTCGTTTCCCAGTCCGAGGATCCAGACCTCGTCCAGGGCCCGCAGCCACTTCGCGAAGTCCGGTCCCTGCTGGTAGCCCGCGAACGTCACGTGCTCGGTGAGGCCGCGCTCGGAGACCCGCGTCCGGGTCGCTTCGAGCAGGGCGCCATCGCCCACCAGCACGAGGCGGGCTTCGGGGCGGCGCTGGCGGAGCGCCGCGAAGGCTTCGACTCCCAGCGCGTGCCTGCGGCTCGGCTGGAACGTGGAGATCATCCCCACCAGGTGCGTGTCCTCGATGCCCAGGGCCCGGCGGAGGGCCTTGCGGTCCTCGGGAGGAACGAACATCGGATCCACCAGCGCGGGCAGGACCTGGACGGGGCGGTGGCGGCCACGGAGCTTCTCCACCAGATGACCTGCGGGCACCGTGTAGGCGGCGGCTTCGGGCAGGGAGGAGCGCAGTGAGCGCGGCGCGTGGACGGAGCGGATCCGCACCGCTCCCTTCGGCGTGCCCCAGCGGGCCACGAGATGATCATGGGTGAAGTGGGCGTGCACCACTTCCACCGACCTGCGGCGGAGGGCGCGCAGGTCGCTCCAGAGCTCCCACGGTGGGGACTTCACGGACAACGTCAGGCCTCCCTCATCCAGGAGGCCCAGTTGCTGGAAGCGGGGGACTGCGGGCTCCTCGGCGGCGATGTCCCGACGCTTGCGGTCCACCGCCACCGTCACCTCGTGTCCCAGCGCCCGCTGGGCCTGCGCGAGCAGTGCGACGTTCTCCGCCGGGCCGCTCCAGAAAGGGCTCGCGAGCAGGTGCAGGATGCGCATCAGCGCTCCACCAGCGAATGGTAGAGGTCGCGCAGCGCTCGGGCTTCGTGCTCGACGCCGCAGCGGCGGCGCGCTTCCTCCGCGGCGTTGCGGCCGACCTGACGGGCCCGCTCCGGGTCCCGGGTCAGCTCGTCCAAGACCCCGCGCAGGCCCTTCACGTCTCCAGGCTCGAAGAAGAAGCCCGTGCGGCCGTGCTCGATGAGGGTGTCCAGGTACGGCAGCTTCGAGGCCACCACGCAGCACCCCGACGCCATCGCCTCCACGTGCACCAGCGAGTAGCCCTCCGCGTAGGAGGGATGCACCAGGATGCTCAGGCCCTGGTACCAGGGCTCGATGGGGGACTGCTCTCCCGCGAGCAGCACCCGGTCCTCGATGCCCTGGCGCAGCCCGTTCACCCACGTCAGGTCCGGCCCCTTCGCGAGCCCCACCAGCACCGCCTGCCAGTCCGGCCGCCGCGGCAACAGGGGCCTCATCGCTTCGATGAAGTCACCCTGCCCCTTCTCCCTGCGGATGCGTCCGATGACGCCGATGCCGTAGCGGCCTCCCTGTTGGAGCCGCGCCCAGGCCGCGTCGCGGTCCTCCGGTGGTTGGAAGCGAGCGAGATCGATGCCGTGTGAGATCACCGTGGAGGGGAGCGCGATGACTTCGGAGATCTGCTTCGTGAGCGACACCAGTGCGTCCGCGCCCCTGGCGATCCAGCGGGTGAAGCCCGTGGGCGCCACCGAGGTGTGCCTCGTGAAGACGAGCCGGACCTGGCCGCCCAACGCCTTCAGGAGGAACCCCGCCAGCAGCTCGTTGTTCCGGTGCGCGTGCCAGACGATGGGCTCCCGGTGCGAGCGGCGGAGCAGCTCTCCCCAGGTGATGCGCGGCAGGGACTCCGTCAGGCCGGAGCCGATGACCCGCGTCTCGTCAGCCGTGGCCAGCGCCGGCACCACGGACTCCACGTGCCGGGTCACCCCCGTGTAGCGCTTGTGGAAGTGCGGATGGACGATGAGGGTCATCGGGACGCGGTCCTTGCCTGCTGGCGCGGCAGCGCGGCCATGGCCTCCGCGTTGCGCTCACTGGCTCCGGAGATGCGGCGCACCGTGGCTTCGGCCTGGGCGCCCAGGCGCTGCCGGTGCCCGGGGTTCGCGAGGAGGTCCTCCAACGCGGCGTACAGGGCCTCTGCGTCCGCCACCTGGATGCCTCCGTTGCCTTGCAGCACCGCGACGCTGTCCCGGAAGTTGTCCATGTGCGGACCGAACAACACCGGCCTGCCCTGCCCCGCCGGCTCCAGGATGTTCTGACCGCCTCGCTTCGTGAACGAGCCTCCCACGAACACCACCGTCGCCAGACGGTAGGCCCGCGACAGCTCGCCCATCGAGTCCATCACCACCACTGGCGCTCGCTCCGGATTGCCCTGCGAGCGCAGTCCCACGGTCAGGTTCCGCTCCTTCGCGAGAGTCCTTATCCGTTCAGTCCGGTCCAGGTAACGCGGCGCGATGACGAGGCTCAGCGCGGGCCAACGCGCCCTGAGACGCTGATACACTTGCAACAGGAGCTCCTCCTCGCCCTCGTGCGTGCTTCCCGCGAGCCAGACCGGCTCCTCGGGCGGCAGACCGAGCGCTGTCCGCAGGGCTTCGTCCTCCGGAGCAGGGCCGGCCGCGAGGGCGTCGAACTTGGTGTTCCCCGTGGTGAGGACGCGGTCGGCCGGTGCTCCCAGGGCCCTTGCCCTCTCGGACTCCTCGTCCTGCCGCATCAGCAGCAGGTCCATGTCCTTCAGCGGATTCTCGATGAGGCCGAAGAGCGTCCGGTACTTCCCCACGTTCGCGGGCGAGAAGCGCCCGTTGGTCATCACCACGCTGGCCCCGGACTGCTTCGCGGCTCGGATGAGGTTGGGCCAGACCTCCGTGTACTCGAGGATCAGGAGGTCCGGTCGCAGGGCCCGCACCGCCCTTCGCGTCGCGCCCCAGAGGTCATAGGGCGCGTACACGACTCCGTCGATCTGCTTCGCCAGGCGGTCCCTCGCCATCGCGTGGCCGCTGTCCGTCATCGTCGAGAGCACGATGCGGCAGCCGGGAAAGCGCTCGCGCAGGGGGCCGAACATGGGCGCGAGGGCCAGCAGGTCCCCAGCGCTGGCGCCGTGCAACCAGAGCAGCGGACCGTCTCCCTTCGGGAGGTCTCCCGGCCCATAGAAGCCCAGCCGCTGCTTCAGCCCATGACGCGTCTTCCGGTGCACGCAGAGCACCGGGAACAGCAGCGCGAAGAGGACGTAGGTGGCGACGACGTAGAGCAGGCGCATGGGCGGCGTCCCGCGCTCTATCAGATGCCCGGCGGTCGCGGCACCACTCGCACCGGGCTGGGCACCAGCCAGGGCCGCCACTCGTGGCCGAAGAAGCGCCCCGGTGCGTGGGCCCAGACCTCCACCTGGACCACGCCGGGGCCCGTCAGCTCGACGTGCTGCCCGTCGGGTTGCAGGCGCCCGTCACCCCACACCCGGACCTCGACGGTCCCCGGGGTGTGTTCCGGGAGGCGGACCGTCAACACCGCGCCCACGGGGGCCTCCCGCGTGTTCCCGTCGTAGCCCTCCAGGGCGAAGCCGTCAGGGGCTCCGAGGGATCGGAAGACGCAGAGGGCATGGCCGCTCGCGAGGGCCTGCGTGACCTGGGCCGCGGCTTCGCGCGCGTCCCCGGACAGCGGGGCGGCCAGCACGTCCGGCGGAAGCTCCATGTCGAGCGCGCTGAAGATGTCCTCGTATGCAGGCACGCCGTGCGCGTCACTCCCACAGAGGGCGATGCGCCTGCGCTCCCGCGCCAGCTCCAGGAAGCGCTCCGCCGGGCGCGGCTCCGGAACCGCGAGCAGCATCACGCCGTGCACCGGGTTCACCATCGAGGCACCGAGCGCGGGCAGCAGCCGGCTCAGCGGGCTTCGCAGTGCCTGCCGGAAGAAGGTGTCCGCAGAGTACAGCTCGAAGCCTGGGACCTGGTGCGCCGTCGCTTCGTCCCTCCACGGGTTTTTCGTCTGGACCGGGTGCGCGAGCACCGCCGTACCTCCGGCGGCTTCGACCGCCGCCACCGCTTGCTCCGGCGGCCCCCAGGGCTTCACGCCTTCGATGGGCCGCTGCATGCCGAACGCGGCCAGATGGCCCGCGCTCGTGGAGAGCTCCACGCCGGGGATGAGCAGCACGCCGTCCACCCAGGTCGCGGCGGGCGGCTTCACGTCGTTGTGGTCGGTGAGCACCACGAAGTCCAGGCCCGCCGCCTTCGCCGCCTGGGCGACCTTCCCGGGCGTCCCGTTCCCATCCGAGCGCGTGGTGTGTACGTGGTACGCGCCTCGGAGCCATGGCTTCGCGTCCTGCGCGGGCGCGACCACGGGGTAGTCCGCGAAGGCCGCCGCGAAGGCGAAGAAGCCGGCGACGCCGAGGAGCAGGAGCAGCACGCCGAACACGGCGCGCACCGCCAGGGAGAGGGGCCGCCTGGAAGGACCGTCCCTGCTCATGCCACGCACCGCTTGATGGACCCGGCGCCCTCAGACGCCACATGGAGCCGTGGCGGCATGCCTATCGCCAGGGCGAGAGGTTGATCCGCTGCGCTGCCTCCGCGCACTCCCCTCATCACGTGAGGACGCCCGATGTCCGCAGACCCCCCTCCGCGGCGCAGCGGCCTTCCTCTCTCCCGGAAGAGAGACCGCCTCGTCGCGCAGGCTTCGCTCACGCGGCTCCCCGCTCGATGGGGCCCGACGTCTGAAGGCGCCACATGGCGGCGTAGCGCCCTTCCTTCTGGAGCAGCGCATCGTGGCTCCCGCTCTCCACGATGCGGCCCGCCTCCACCACGTGGATGACGTCCGCGCTCGTCACCGTCGACAGCCGGTGCGCGATGACCAGCGCCGTCCGGCCCGGGAGCACCTTCGCCAGCGCGGCCTGCACCTCCCGCTCGTTCTCCGGATCCAGGCTGCTCGTCGCCTCGTCCAGCACCAGCACTGGCGCCTTCGACAGCACCGCCCTCGCGATGCACAGGCGCTGGCGCTGGCCTCCGCTCAGGATGACGCCTCGCTCGCCGATGCGCGTGTCGTAGCCCTGGGGCAGCGCCTGGATGAAGCCATCCGCGTTCGCCACCCTCGCCGCGGCCTCCACCTCCTCGCGCGTCGCTTCGGGCCTCGCGTGCCTCAGGTTCTCCAGCACCGTGCCGTGGAAGAGCAGCGGCTCCTGCGTCACCAGCGCGAACTGACTCCGGACGCTCGCGGCCGTGTAGGTGTCCGCGTCCACTCCGTCGAGGAGGACGCGGCCCTGCTGGGGTCGCTCGAAGCGCAGCAGCATCGACGTCACCGTGCTCTTGCCCCCGCCGCTGCCTCCCACCAGCGCCGCCACCTGCCCCACCTCCAGGTCCAGCGTCAGCCCGTCGAGCGCGCGACGCTCGCCGTAGAAGAAGCGCACGTCCTCCAGCCGCAGCGACTCGCGCAGCGCTGGCGCGGGCACCGCGCTGGCGGCGTCCTCCACGGGGTGCTTCAGGTCGAGCAGCGCGAAGAGGCGCTCCCCCGCCGCTCCCGCCTGCACCGCGAACTGCGTCACCCGCCCCAGGTCCTTCACCGGCTGGTACACGAGGATGACCGCCGTGAGCAGCGACAGGAGCGCCTCCGGCTCCATCGCCCGCGTCGCCGCCGCGTAGCCCAGCGCTCCCGCGAGCGCCGCCGCCGCGAGCACCTCCATCAGCCCCGGCACACCTCCGCGCGCCCAGGCCGCGCCCACCACCGCCTCCTCGTGGGCCTTCGCGTAGGACTCGAAGCGCGCCAGCTCCGCCTGCTGACCGTTGAAGGCCTGGATGGTGCGCAGCCCCCCCAACCCTTCGTGCAGCTGACCCGCGAGCTGCCCCAGGTGGGCCTGCCCCTCGCGCGTCCCCTTCAGCACCTTGCGCGTGAGCTTCGACGCGGGCAGCGCCGCCAGCGGGATCACCGCCAGCATCAGCCCTCCGAGCATCGGGCTCATCGCCAGCGCCACGCCCGCGAGGATGAGCACCTGGATGGAGTCGCGCAGGTACGAGCCCACCGTGTACATGGCGGCCAGCTCCACCGCCATCACGTCCGAGGAGAAGCGGCTGAGCAGGTCCCCCGTCCGCTCCTTCGACAGCTGCGACGGCGACAGCGCCGTGAGCCGCAGGAACAGGTCGCGCCGCAGGTCCTTCACCACGCGCTGCGCGAAAAGGCCCATGAAGTAGAACTGGCCCAGGTAGCCCACGCCCTTCACCGCGCCCACCGCCAGCACCACCACCGGGAAGCCCCAGAGCGCCGCCTCGCGCGGCAGGTCCGCCAGCCACGGCACCCGGTGCGCGCTCGCGAAGCCCTCTTCACCTCCCGACAACAGGAAGCGCAGCGCCGGGCCCAGCAGGTACGCGTACGCGCCCGTGGCGAGCCCCAACACCGCCATGCACACGAAGGCCAGGACGAGGATGCCCGCGTGCGGCTTCGCGTAGCGCAGCAGCCGCCAGAGCGCGCGATGCATGACTACTTCACCACCTTCTGCAACGCCGCCCTCGCGAGCACCGAATAGGGGTTCAGCTCCAGCACCTTCATCAGCTTCTTTCGCGCGAGGGGCACGTCGTCCAGGTCGATCTCGATGATGGCCGCGATGATCTGCGCCCGCTCCAGGTACGGATCCAACGTCAGCGCCTGCTTGAGCACCTTGCGCGCCGCGAGCGCCCGCTGCATCAGCGACCCCGGCGAGCCCCGGTACTTCGCCCAGGCGAGGTACGAGTAGTACTCGGGCTCGCCGCCGTTGAGCGCCACCGCCTCCTCGAAGCCCTGGATGGCGGCCTTGTAGTCGCCCCGCTTCATCGCGGACTCGCCCCGGCGCAGCGCCAGCTCCGCGTCCACGTTGATGGCGGTCGCCCGGCCCACCACCTCCTGGCGGCTGAAGAAGTACTGGAGGTAGGCGCGGCGCTTCTCGTCCACGCTCAGCACGCGGTACGCGGCGGACAGCTTCTCCTGCACCTGCTCCAGCAGGTCGCGCAGGTCGGAGATGTCGAACTCCGCGTAGGTGTCCGGGTGGAAGCGCATCGCCGTCTCGTGGTACGCGCGCTCCACCGCCTCCTTGTCCGCCGCGAGGTCCAACCCCAGCCCGCCGAAGTAGCTGCGCGTGATGATGCGCACCGCCCCCTCGCGCAGCGCCGCCGCCGTCTCCGGAGGCAGGCTCTTGCGCTTGCGCGGCGCGATGACGTCCGGCACCGCCGCCGCGCTCAGCACGTCCGACCCCGTCGCCACCGGCGTCGCGGAGAACGTCACGCCGCCCGTCAGCTTGAGGAACCACAGCAGCGTGTACGCCGCCCGCAGCTCCGCGCGCCCGTGCGCCAGCAGGTCCTTCAGCACGATGCGGCCATTCACCTGCATCGCCAGCTTCAGGTCCTCGGTGTCCAGCGCCATCGCCTGGAGGTCGCGCCCGAAGTCCGCCGAGCGCACCGGGTACTCGTTCACGTGCGCCTTGAGCGCGCCCGCCACCACCCGCAGCGGCATCCGGCGACGCGCGGCCTCCAGCAGCGGCGCCAGCGCGGGCTGGTCCACGGCGGCCACCTCGGAGGAGAACTCGTCGCCCGCGTAGAACGCGTAGCGGCCCTCGCGCATGGCCAGCACGCGCCCGAGCCGTTCCCGCGTGAAGTCTCGCAGGAGCGCCAGCAGGTCCTCGCCCACCACCTCCACGCCCACGTCCGCCAGCGCCGCGCCGATGCGCAGCCCGGAGGCGAGCGCCTCCACCAGCGGCTGCTCCTGCGCCGGCAGGAGGACCTTTCGCTCGCACAGGTAGCGCGGCAGCGCGTCCTCCTTCGCGGAGGAGTCGAAGTTCACCGGTCCGCCGCGCAGGAAGAACACCCGGCGCGACAGGCCCCTGTGGGCCACCACCAGCACGCCGTCGCGGCGCAGCCGATACAGCGAGTGCAGGAGCGCCGGGAGCGGGAAGGCCCTCAGCTCCCCCGCCGCCACCGTGGGCCGGGACAGGGTGGCGGCCAGCCCCGTGAGCGGGATGGCCTGCGCGGCCTTCACCAGCGCCTCCAGGCGGGGCACCAGCTCGCCGGGCTTGAGCGGATCCGGGATGTACGCGTTGACCTTCAGGTCCAGCACCGACGCCACGCCCCTGGCCCGGCCCAGGTGCCCCTTGTCGATGGCCACGATGGGCACCCGCCCGCCCTGGCTGTGCCCTCGGATGAGGTGCACGACGTGCTGCCCCTCCACGCGCGGCAGGTCCACGCCCAGCACCACCACGTCCGGGTTGTCCGCCGAGAAGTGCTCCAACACCCGCACGGCGTCGTTCACCGCCCGAACGGTGTACCCGGCCTGCGAGAGCAGGCCCGTCAGGTGCTCCAGGGTCGGGGGGTGGCTCTCGGCGAGCAGAAGCGTCTTCAAGGGGGCCGCAGTCTACAACCTCCCTC
>JAFADT010000727.1 GCA_023424585.1 Pseudomonadota bacterium | reverse complement strand
TGCCGCTGCCGGTGATGTGCGCCATGCCCTTCACCTTCACCGCCTGGCACAGCGCGAGCGCGTCCTTCACGTAGATGCGCGTGGGCTCCAGGAGCGCGTCCCCCAGCGGCCGGTCCAGCCCCGGCGGCGCCACGTCCAGGGGCAGTTTCGCGTCGTCCAGCAGCACCTTGCGCGCCAGCGAGTAGCCATTGCTGTGCAGCCCCGACGACGTCAGGCCGATGAGCGCGTCCCCCGGCTTCACCGCCTTGCCGTCGATGATGGCCGAGCGCTCCACCACGCCCACGCAGAAGCCCGCGACGTCGTACTCGCCCCGCGCGTAGAAGCCGGGCATCTCCGCCGTCTCCCCGCCCAGGAGCGCGCACCCCGCCTGCTCGCAGCCCCGCGCGATGCCCTTCACCACCTCCGCCGCGGCGTCCACCTCCAGCTTCCCCGTGGCGAAGTAGTCCAGGAAGAACAGCGGCTCCGCGCCACAGGTGAGGATGTCGTTCACCGACATGGCCACCAGGTCGATGCCCACCGTGTCGTGCCGCCCCGCCTGGAAGGCCACCTTCAGCTTGGTGCCCACCCCGTCCGTGCCCGCCACCAGCACCGGCGCCTGGTACTTGCCGGGCGGCAGGGCGAACAGGCCCCCGAACCCGCCCACCCCGCCCAGGACCTCGGGGCGCGTGGTGCGCGCGGCATGGGGCTTGATCTTCTCGACGAACGCGTCGCCGGCCTCGATGTCTACTCCGGACTGCTTGTAGGTCGTTCCCACGGGCCGGCCTTGTATCCCTCCGCAGGGCCCCTGTCTCGGGCCTCGGAATGGACGTGTCGGGTTTGTGGCGGCCTGTCGCCCCCGGGCGCCCGCGCGATATCGGTCTGGGATATTTGACCGGTGGGGTGGGGGCTGATTGACTCGCGGGCCAGATGGGCGCCGAGGAAACCCTCTTTCAACGTTTTGGCAAGGAGTTCCCCAAGGGCACCGAGCTCTTCCGCGAGGGAGAGATCGGCAAGGAGATGTTCGTCATCCAGTCCGGGAAGATCGCCATCTCCAAGCGCGTGCGCGACGTGGAGAAGACGCTCGCGGTGCTGGGCCCGGGCGAATTCTTCGGCGAGATGGCCATCATCTCCAACAAGCCCCGGAACGCCTCCGCCGTGGTGCATGACGACGCGAAGCTGCTCGTCATCGACCCGAAGACCTTCGAGGCGATGATCCGCGGCAACGCGGAGATCGCCGTCCGGATGATCAAGAAGCTGGCCGAGCGCCTCTCCGAGGCGGACGCCCAGATCGAAAACCTGCTCCACGGCGACCCCGCCAGCCGCGTCGTGCATCAGATCCTCCAGGCCTGCCAGACGCGCGGCCGTCCTCTGGAGGAGGGCGTGGAGGTGGACTTCGCCATCCGGGAGATGCCCCGGCAGATCGGCGTGGGCGAGCCCGCCGTGCGCAGCATGCTGGAGCGCCTGGAGCGCGCGGGCCTCATCGAGCGCAGCGGTGACCGGGTGACGGTGTACGACACGGGCCGGCTGCATGACTTCCTCAACTACCTCGAGATGAAGTGGAAGTTCGGAGACCTCTAGCGTGAAGCTGCAAGTCCTCGGGTGCCACGGCGGCGAGCTTCCCACGTGCAGGAGCACGTGCTTCCTCGTGGACGACGTGCTCGCGCTCGACGCGGGCGCCCTCACCGGCACGCTCTCGCTGGAGCAGCTCTGCAAGGTGGACGACATCCTCGTCGGCCACAGCCACTTCGACCACGTGAAGGACCTGCCGCTGCTCGCCGACCTGGTCATCGGCCGCAGGGACAAGCCCGTCACCATCCATGCCTCCCGCGAGTGCGCCAAGGCGCTGCGCGAGAACATGTTCAACAACGCGCTGTGGCCGGACTTCACGCGCATCCCCACGCGCCACAAGCCCGTCCTCGCCATCAAGACCTTCCGCGCCGGCAGCACCTTCCAGGTGGGCCCCTACACCGTGAAGAGCGTCCCGGTGAGCCACCCCGTGGAGTCGTGCGCCTTCATCGTCAGCGACGGCAAGTCCGCGCTCGCCATGAGCGGCGACACCGGCCCCACGGACAAGCTGTGGAAGGCCCTCAACGCCACCCGGAACCTGAAGGCGCTGCTGCTGGAGGCCAGCTTCCCCAACAGCCTCCAGGCCCTGGCGGACATCTCCGGCCACCTGACGCCCGCCACCGTGGGCTCGGAGCTGCGCAAGTTCGACCGCAACGGCGCCCAGGTGATGCTCTACCACCTGAAGCCCGCCTTCGTGACCCAGCTCAAGAAGGAGCTGGCCGCGCTGCCCGTGAACGTCCTGGAGCTGGGCGAGACGTTCCAGTTCTAGGGGACGCGCCGCGCCGCGCCGTACGCGGGTATTGACGGCCCGCGGCCGCCGGATTAACCCCCGGGCCTCATGGCCTGGTTCTCCAAGAAGCCCCGCATCGCCGTCGACGCAGAGAAAGCCGCCGAGCCCCAGCCCTCCCGCATGCAGGGCCTCTGGGCCAAGTGCGAGCAGTGCGACGAGATCATCTACCGTCAGGAGCTGGAGAAGAACTGGATGGTGTGTCCGCACTGCGAGCACCACCACGCCTGGACGGCCCGCGCGCGGCTGGCGGCCACGTTGGATCCGGACTCCTTCGAGGAGTTCGACAAGGAGCTGGAGCCCCAGGACCCGCTCAGCTTCACCGACTCCAAGAAGTACAAGGACCGGCTCAAGTCCACGCGCAAGAACCTGGAGGAGAACGACGCGTTCATCTCCGGCGTGGGCCGCATCGAGGGCCGCCCCGTCTCCATCGGCTGCTTCGTCTTCGAGTTCATGGGCGGCTCCATGGGCTCCGTGGTGGGTGAGAAGGTCACGCGCGTCTTCGAGCGCGCCTTCGAGCTCAAGTGCCCCGCAGTGGTGTTCTCCGCCTCCGGCGGCGCGCGCATGCAGGAGGGCATCTTCTCCCTGATGCAGATGGCGAAGACGTCCGCGGCCATCGCGCGCTTCCGCACCAGCGGCAAGCCGTACATCTCTGTGATGCTCAACCCCACCACGGGCGGCGTGGCCGCGTCCTTCTCCTGGCTGGGCGACATCATCCTCGCGGAGCCCAGGGCCCTCATCGGCTTCGCCGGCCCGCGCGTCATCGAGCAGACCATCCGCCAGAAGCTGCCGGAGGGCTTCCAGCGCTCGGAGTTCCTGCTGGACCACGGGATGATCGACGCCATCGTCCACCGCAAGGACCTGCGCGGGAAGCTGGGCCAGCTCATCGGCATGCTGGGGTAGGGCGGCGGGTCTCCACGTCATGGACGCGCCGCGCACTCCCGAGGAGGCCCTGCGCTTCTTCCAGGCGCTCAACCCCTCCGGCATCAAGCTGGGGCTGGAGCGGGTGAAGGACGCGCTCGCCGCGTTGGAGCACCCGGAGCGCGACTACCCGGCGCTGCACGTCGCCGGCACCAACGGCAAGGGCAGCACCTGCGCCTTCGTGGCGCGCGCGCTGGAGGCCGCCGGGCACCGCGTGGGGCTCTACACGTCCCCGCACCTGGTGCGCGTCAACGAGCGGATCCGCGTGTCCGGCGCGGACATCCCGGACGCCGCCTTCGGGCAGCGCATCCTGGAGGTGCTGGAGCGCTACCCCTCCGCGCTGTCGGAGCCGATGACGTACTTCGAGTTCGGCACCGTGGTCGCGCTCTGGCACTTCTCCCGCGAGCGCGTGGACGTGGCCGTGCTGGAGACGGGCCTGGGCGGCCGGCTGGACGCCACCACCGCCGCGAACCCCGTCGTGACGTGCGTCACCCCCGTGTCCTTCGACCACATGGAGTACCTGGGCCACACGCTCCGGGAGATCGCCTGGGAGAAGGCCGGCATCTTCAAGCCCGGCGTGCCGGTGGTCCTGGCCGGGCAGGAGCC
>JAFADT010000460.1 GCA_023424585.1 Pseudomonadota bacterium | reverse complement strand
GGGCAGCGCCGCCGCGGAGTCGCGCGAGAGCGGCGGGGGCGCGGTGTCGTCGCGCCGCAAGACGATGACGCAGATCGGCTTCCAGCAGCGGCCGGACAGCTCGCGCGTCTTCGTGCGCACCAACGAGCCGGTGCGCTACACGGTGAGCGGCTCCGGCAACCAGGTGGTGCTGGAGCTGGAGAACACGCGGGTGGTGGAGTCCAACAACACGCTGCCCCTGGACACGCACTTCTTCCCGTCGGCCGTGTCGCGCGTGGAGGCCTTCTCCGGCGCGGGCCAGACGGTGCGCGTCGTCATCCAGCTGAAGCAGGGGGTTCGCTATGAGACACGCCAGGACGGCGGCCTCATCACCCTCGACTTCCCGCGCCCGGGCCGGTAGGACGGGGCGGGCGCCGTTGCCGGCACGGCGCCCTCCGCCCACGCCTCCCGCATGTCCTTCCTTGCCCCGGTCGTCCTGACGCTCTGGGTGTCGGCCCAGATTCCGCTGGCCACGCAGGTGGAGCTGCCCACCGGCGAAGTCGTGGAGCTGGCGGCCGACTACGTCGTCTACGAGAACGACGTCCTCACCGCCCGGGGCCACTGCGAGCTGCGCAGCGGCCCCAACGTGCTGCGCGCGGACGAGGTGACCTACAGCGAGGCCACGCAGGTGGCCACCGCCACGGGCAACGTGATGTTCGTCAGCGGCCTGATGGCCGCCATCGCGGACGACGTGCGCGTGGACCTGCGCTCCAACGAGGCCAACGTGAAGGGCGGCCTCTTCATGCAGAAGAAGGGCGTCACCCCCGAGGCGCTCCAGGCCGCGAGGACGCCGGACGAGCTGCGCAAGCTGGGCGAGACGCCCGTCCTGATGAGCGGCACGCGCATCCGCCGCACCGGGGAGACGGCCTTCTCCGTGGACGGCCTGGCCTTCACCCCGTGCCAGTGCGGCCCCGGCGAGCCCGGCTGGCGCGTGGAGGCGAAGGAGGCCAACGTGAAGATGGGCGAGCGCGCCATCCTCACCTGGCCCGTGGTGTACGTGCGCTCGGTGCCGGTGTTCGCGCTGCCGTGGCTGTACCTGCCCCTGGCCGAGCGCCGCTCGGGCCTGCTCATCCCCCGCCCGTCCAACTCCGGCCTCAACGGCTTCGCGCTGGACGTGCCCGTCTTCGTCACGCTGGGGGAGAGCTACGACCTCACCTTCACCCCGGGCTTCTACACGGGCGGCGGCGACATCGAGGGGCTCCACAAGGACGCGGAGGGCAAGCCCGTCCTCGAGCCCCGCCCCAACGGCGTGAAGGGGCCCCGGCTGCTCACCGAGTTCCGCTACGTCCCCAGCGAGCGCACGCGGGGCCGGGCCACGCTGGGCCTCCTCTATGACCTGCGGCCCCGGCTCAACCCGACGACCTCCAACTTCCTCCGCGAAGGGGGCCAGGACACCGGCGCCATCGTCGACGAGAAGCGCGGGCTGCGCGGCGAGGCGTCCTGGCAGCACACGCAGGACCTGGGCGACGGCTGGCACGACCGCGTGGACGCGTACTTCGTGTCGGACGGCTTCTACACGCGCGACCTCACCGCCGACCTGCTGGTGCAGAACTACAACTACCTGCGCAGCACCGCCGTCGTGTACCAGCGCCGCGACGAGCGCTACCTGGGCCTGGACGTGTCGCTGCGCCAGGACCTGCGCTACCCCTTCCGCTTCTTCCAGCCGAACCCCATCCCCGCGGTGGCCTCCCCGACGGGCGTCGCCATCGACCCGCACGGCCCCACGACGTTCCAGCGCCTGCCGGGCATCACCTTCGCCCTGCCGCAGCGGCCCCTCCTGGGCGGGCGCGTGATGGGCGGGATGCAGGTGGAGTACAGCCGGCTGGCGCCCCTTCGCGGCGGCGGCTTCGCGGACGACGGCTCCGACGGGCTCTTCTCGCTCAACGGCCAGTGGCGCCCCGAGGGCACGCCGCTCGATGCCCCGACCCTGCCCACCGACGCGCTGGAGGGCAACGGTCGCTTCGACCCCACCGAGCGCGAGGGCCGCGACCGCGTGTC
Source organism: Pseudomonadota bacterium (assembly GCA_023424585.1). Taxonomy (GTDB): domain Bacteria; phylum Myxococcota; class Myxococcia; order Myxococcales; family Myxococcaceae; genus Corallococcus. Next base: position 499 of record JAFADT010000460.1, on the reverse strand, counting down.
GCTGGCCTCGCGCCTGTCCACGTCCCACGGGCTGGGCACGTGGGGCCGCCTGACGCCCTCGTTGGGGCTGCGCCAGGACGTGTCCGTGGGCGAGGTCTCCGGCCGCGCCGCCGCGCGGGGCTACGCGCTGGCGGACCTGGTGCTGGACTCGCAGCTGGCGCGCACCTTCGCGGACCGGGACACGCTCTACCGGCACACGCTGTCCCCGTCGGTGACCCTGCGCTACGTGCCCGGCGGCTGGGGCCACGGCCTCACCGCCTTGAACGGAAGTGGCACCGGCACGGTGCCGCTCGTCTACGACGAGTGGGACTCCGCGGTGCCGCTCCAGTCCGACGGCAGCGTGCGCGGCTTCCTCCACGCCGTGGTCGCCGTGGACCAGACGCTGCGCGTGCGCAAGGGGCCCACCACCCGCGAGCCGCTGCGCCTGCGCATCGGCCAGGGCTTCGACCTGTCGCGCATCGCGCCCGTCGCGGGCCGCGACACGGCGCAGGGCAGCGTG
>JAFADT010000591.1 GCA_023424585.1 Pseudomonadota bacterium | reverse complement strand
GCGTCGCCCCCAGCGCGCCCAGGAAGGCCGCGCCCGGCACCACCAGCATCCGCAGGGGGCCCGCGTGCGCGGACAGCGCCGCGTCCAGCACGATGGCCAGCACCGCGCCCAGCGCCGCCCCGCTGGACGTGCCCAAGAGGCCGGGCTCCACCAGCGGGTTGCGGAAGAGGGCCTGGAGCGCGGCGCCCGTGGTGGCCAGCACCCCGCCCACCATCACCGCCATCAGCACGCGCGGCAGGCGGATGGTGAGCAGCACCGCGCGCTGCATGGCGTCCAGCCGGTGGGAGGCCTCGCCCAGCCCCGCCGCCTCCCAGAGACTCCCGAGGATGGCGGACGGGGGCACCGTCATCGAGCCCACCGCCAGCGACGCCAGGACCATCAGCGCCAGCAGCAGCCCCAACGTCACCCAGGGCCCCGCGCCCGGCACCCGCGAGGGCACCGGACGCGTGGCGGGCACGGGCATGGCCTCCGACGCGCTCATTTGACGCCGCCCTTCTCCGCGGCCACCGGGGCCACCGCGTCCTGCACGTGGGCCACCGCCTTGCCCAGGCCGGGCCCCAGGCCCATGAAGTCCACGTCCTCCACCGTGACGAGCTTCCAGCCCTTCACCTGCGACAGGCCGGGCAGCTTCGCCAGGCCCTCCGCGCCGCCCACCGCCGACACGGAGCTCGCGGGCAGCAGCACGTACTCGGGCGCCGCCGCCACCACGGCCTCCGCGCCCAGCGGCTTGTAACCCGGCATCGCGTCCGCCGCGTTCACCGCGCCCGTCAGGCGGATGAGCGAGTCCGCCACCGTGCCCGAGCCCGCCACCATCAGCGTGCCCGCGCCGCGCGCGTAGATGGCCAGGATGCGCGGCGGCTTCGAGCCCTTCACCCGGGCCGCACGGTCCGCCGCCTTCTTCAGTTCCGCGTCCAGCTTGGCCACCAGCGCCTTGCCCTGCTCCGGCGTGCCCAGCCGCTCCGCGATGCCCTGGATGCGCGCGCGAGCGCCCTCCACCGTGGGCTCGTTGGAGTACGTCTCCACCGTCATGCCCGCCTGCTTGAGCTGCTCCAGCACCGGCGGGGGCCCGGCCTCCGCCGACCCCAGCAGCACTCCCGCGCCCAGGGACAGCACGCCCTCGGCCGACAGCGCGCGCTGGTAGCCCACCGTGCGCACCTTCGACGCCTCCGGCAGCGCCGCGCTGGAGTCATCCACGCCCACCACCCGGTCGCCCGCGCCCAGCGCGAACACCGTCTGCGTGATGGCCGGCCCGATGGTGATGAGCCTGGGCGCGGGCTTCGGCGTGGGAGGCGCCGCGTGCGCCGCCACCGCCAGCAGGGCCGCGAGGAGGCCCCACTTCGAGGCCGCGCGCCTCATGACGCCACCTCCACGGCGGGCAGCGTGCGGACCAGCTCCTCCATCAGCGCCCGCCACGCGGGGGACTCCAGCTCGCCCGGCTTCCGCTTGCCGAACAGGAGCGCGATGTTCTCCCCCGCCTGGTCGAACAGCTCCAGCGAGGTGACGTCGCCGTCGCGCGTGGGCTTGCGCACCACCCACGCCGTGTGGACGTGGTCCGCGCGGACGTGCAGGTTGAAGCCCGGGTCCATCACGTTCATCCACGGGCCCATGGGCCGCACCGTGCGCACCGGGCCGGTGTGGATCTGGATGGCCCCGGGGTTGCCCACGAACACCATGATGGGCAGCTCCGTGGCCGCGGCGCGCTCCAGCGTCCAGCCCAGCGAGTCCGGCGCCACGGGCCTGGCGAACTCCGTCCCCGCGAGCCGCAGCGCCTGCGTGCGCGCGACCTTGAACTTGCCGAGCAGCGCGAAGAACTCATGCGTGTCCTGGAGCGCGCGCCAGCCGGCCTTGAGGCCCAGGGCGTCAATCTCCGCGTCCGGGCGGGGCCCGGCGGGAGGGGACGCCGGCACCACGTCCAGCACGTGGCGCTGGTCCTCGTGCTGGAGCTCGCGCACCAGCCCCTCGAAGGCGGCGACGTTCGCGTCGTCCTGGAGGTAGATCTTGTGCACCGCCGTGCCGGCGGCGTCGAAGACCTGGAAGCTGCGGCGCACCTGCCCGGAGAGGTCCTCGCGCAGCGCGAAGAGGAAGCACCAGCGCGACAGGAACAGCCGCAGGTCGATGTCCTCGTCCAGCACCAGCGCCCGGGAGCCGTGCAGCTCCACCTTGTGGTACACGCCCTTCTTCTCGTGCACGGCGGACGCGTTGCGCGTGAGCGCCATCACCCGGCCCAGCGACTCCAGCCGGGGCAGCAGCACGTCGAAGCGCGGCTCCAGCCGCACCAGCTCGCCGCTCAGCCCGGTGGCGAGCAACTCCGCCTCGCTCACGCCCAGCTTGTCCGCCGCGTCGCGGATGCGCATGCGCGGCTCGGACTCCTTCAGGGCCCGCCAGCGCTCCCGCAGCGCGGTGAGCGGGCTGCCCACCTCCTCCGCGCGGCCCATCACGGCTGCCCCCCGGCCGGCGCGGCCACCTTCGCCCAGAGCAGCTTCAGCTTCGCGGGCGTGCCGGCGGCGTCGTAGTAGGACTGGATCTCCACCTTGAAGTACGACCCGGAGTCCGAGCGCACGACGTAGAGCTGCGGGCGCGGCGTGAGCGTGTGGGTCGGCAGGTCGTAGACGTACCAGCCGTCCCCCGTGTTGAAGACGGTGTCCACGGCGTCGCCGGTGTCCGGGCCGTCCTCCGCGTCCGACAGGTAGCCGGACGCGGGCGCCTGGGTGAGCGCCGTGAACGCCGTGTCCGGCACGATGGCCACCTGCACGCCGCCCGTGCCGCTGACGCCGCCGCGCGACTTCACCGTGAAGCGCTGGAAGGCCAGGTCCCAGAGCGCGTCATCCGCCGCGTTCGCCTCCTTGCCCGTGTCCAGGTCCACGCCCACCCAGGCCGCCGCGTCGGTCGCGTCGACGACGGAGGTGAACGAGCCGTCGCCGTTGTCCTTGTGGGTCAGGTGCTGGCCGTCCTGCGGGGTGATGGCGGGGTCTTCTTCCTCGCCGGGCCCCGGCGTGGGCTGGAGGTCGTCACCGCACGCGGTGCCCAGGCCCGCGAGGAGCAGCGCCGCGCAGGCGCGGCCCAGGAAGCCGGGACGGAAGGGATGGGAGGACATGCGGACTCCTTCGGATACGGATGCAGGGTGAGAAGTCAGAACCGGGTGGAGACGCCGGCCTGGAGGGTGCGGGGCGGAATGGGCAGGTCCGTCGGATTGCCCGCGTTGGTGAGGTTGCTGCCCACAACGAAAAGCTGGAGCCCGCCCGCTGGCATGAGCCAGGCGACTCGGGCGTCCAGGGAGACGGTGGGGCTGGCACGGTAGGAATCCGCCACACCGTCTCCGTTGGTATCGGGATAGAAGGGGCGCTCGCCGGTGAGCGCGCCGCGCACGTTGGCCTCCAGGCCCCACTGGCGGTGGCGCCACGTGGCCTGCGCGGTGAGCCGGTGCCGCGCCTGGCCTTCCAGCTCGCGGTCCAGCTCCTGGTCTGTGCCGTCGGTGAGCGTGTAGCCCAGCTCCACCTGGATGCGGCCGGGCAGCGACTGGCGCACGCCCAGCTCGCCGCCGCGCACGCGCGCCCGGGCGATGTTGATGTACGAGTAGCGCAGGAAGTCGCCCTCGGACTGGAGCGACGCGGCGATCATGTCGCGCAGCGAGTGCTGGAACGCGCCCGCCCACACCGTGGTGTCGCCGGTGGCCCGCGCCTCCACGTTGACGCTGAAGCTGCGCGAGCGCTCCGGCTTCAGGTCCGGGTTGCCGCGCACGGTGTAGCCCACGGAGGGGTTCTCGAAGTCGATGAGCAGGTCCTGGAAGCTGGGCGCGCGGTAGCCCCAGCCGTAGCTGCCGCGCACGGTGAGCCACGAGAGCGGATCCACCTTCAGCGCCACGCGCGGCGTGGCCGCGAGCCCGAACTGCGAGTCCACGTCCAGCCGCCCGCCCGGCACCAGCACCAGCCCGGGCTTCTCCGCCAGCGTCCAGCTGTCCTGCGCGTACACGGAGCCGCGCCCGCGCCGCCCGCTGCCGCCCTCCAGCCGGTCCGAGCGCAGCCACTCGCCCAGGTACTCGGTGCCCGCCACCAGCGCGTGGCCGCCGCCGGGCCGCGCGTCCACCTGCGCGCCCACGCGGGCCTGCTGGTCGCGCGTGTCCTCCACGGTGTCCAGCGCGGAGGCGTTGCGCTGGTCGCGCAGGTAGCGCCGCTCGAAGTGCCCGTAGGACACGTCCGTGCGCAGCGTCGCCGCGTCGCCCAGGCGCCAGGACGGAGACAGGCGCGAGGCGAAGCTGTTGTCGCGGCTCGCGCGGTCGAACACCGCGCCCGCGGCGCCCAGGTCCACGCCGCGCTGGATGCGGTGGGAGAAGGACGCGGTGCCCTCCAGGGACATGGCGCCCTGTCCGCGCCAGTCGCCGCGCGCGGACACGTCATAGCCATTCAGGCTGCTGCCCGTGGTGCCGATGTCCGAGACGTCCAGGTCATAGGCCGAGTGCCGCTGGAGCCCGGCGCTCACGCGCAGGCCCCACGCGTCGCCGCGCGTCTCGCCGGTGGCGTCCAGGTCCAGGCGGTGGAGCGTCCCGTAGGCGGCGCGCAGGTCCGCGCCCAGGGTGCGCTGCGCGCGGCGGGTGATGAAGTTCACCACGCCCGCCACCGCGTCGCTGCCGTAGAGCACGGACGAGGGGCCCTTCACGATCTCGACCTGCTCGATGTCCTCCAGCGACAGGCGCGACAGGTCGATGTTGCCGTCCACCTTGCCGGTGACGCGCTCGCCGTCCACCAGCACCAGCACGTACTCCGGCGCCAGGCCCTGGACGGACAGCCCCGCGCCCGCGAAGCCCTGCTGCACGACGAGGCCCGGGCGCGTGGACAGCAGCTCCGAGGCGTCGCGCGCCCCGCTGGCGACAATCTCCGAGCGGGTGATGACCTCCGTGGCCACCGGCGTCTCGCGCAGCCGCTCCTGCGTGCGCGAGCCCGTCACCACCGTCTGGAGCGCGGGCGGCTCGTCCACCGGCTCCGGCGTCGGGGGCGCGGCCTCTTCCACGCCTCCGTCCACGGACGGCACGTCCTCCGCCCGGGCCACGCCGGACAGGGCACCCCATAGAAGCGCGCACAGCCACCAACGCCCGGACATCCCACGTCCTCCCGGCACGAAAGCCGGGGGCTTCCGTTCTCGGGAAGCCTGTCGGGCGCTGGGCTCAAGGGCCTCGGGCCTCAGGAAACACACTGCCGCGGGCCCCCCTGCCGGGAAGCCCGTTCCTTCCAAGTGTTTCAGCCGCCCTCACCCCGGGGAGCGCCTCCGCGCCGGGGCTCCGACGACGGGCCGGACTCCAGCGGCACCACCTGCGTCCGGTGGCACCGGCGGCACTTCAGCTCCACGCCGCCCGGCACCAGTCGCGCCAGCAGGCTGCCGCACATGCAGCGCAGCTCCCCGGCACTTCCCTGTGGCCCGCATCCCTCGTGCATCGCGGCTCCCTGCGTTCGATGGGACCGGACGATATTGATACTGACTATCAAAGTCAAAAGACTTCCAGTGAACAAGCCCGGACGGGTGTTCAGGGGAGGACCCTCTCCTGCGCGCCCGCCTTCGCCTCGGGGCGCGGGGTGGGCGTGGCGGCCTTCGGTGTGGGGAGCAGTGGCACCCGCCCCTCCGGGTAGAGCGCGGTGAGGCGGTCGCCGCGGAGCTCCAGCGCGGCCAGGTGGCGGCCGTAGTGGGTGCTGAGGCCCGTGTCGATGACGATGACGCGGCCGCCGAAGCGGAGGGAGAGCCGGCCGTCCTTTGACGGGGTGTGGCCCATCACCATGCGGCGGGCGCCGAAGCGCGCCAGCACCTGCGTGAGGCCCGCGTCCCACCTCGCCTCGTCGTCGATGGCGTAGCCCCGGAACCACACCGGGCCCTGCGGGTCCACGCCGCCGCCCGGCGGCTGCCCCGGCGTCAGGTCCTGCCACACCCAGCGGTTCACCTCTTCCAGCGTGGTGCCCGGAACGGCAGGCGACAGGCCGCCGTGCATGAAGAGCGTGTCGTTGATGCGGATGACGGCGGGATGCGAGCGCAGCCACTTCCCGTAGCGCCCGTCCGCGGCGTAGGCGGCGGCGTGGCCGTGGAGCCCCGGGGGCTCGCCGGGAGCATCGGGGGGGGAGGCTGGGTCCGTGAAGGAGGCGAGCTCGCCGGGCGTGACGTAGCGCAGGTCTCCGCGCATGTTCATCAGCTCGTGGTTGCCCAGGAGCGGGTGCACGCGGCCGCCGGCCTTGCGCGCCTCGGTCTCCAGGCGCATGAGCAACTCGAAGGCGGCGCGGGTGTGGTCGCCCCGGTCGGGGATGTCCCCGGTCTGCACCAGGTGCGCCTTGCCGCCAACCCAGTGGTCCTTCGCGTCGATGAGGCCCGCCAGCCGGAGGACCTCCTTCAGCGCCTCCACGTCCCCGTGCACGTCCGCGACGGCGACGACGCGCTCCACGCCCTGGAAGACGAAGGGCTCCTGCGACTTCGGGGCGGCGGCGCCCGCGAGCGCGGGCAGGAGCAGCAGGGACAGGAGAACGGGACGCATGGGCTTCCTCCCTTCGGAAGAGGGCGGAAGCCTAGCGCACGTCCCCCGCCTGCGCGCTCGCGGCGGCGTAGAGGTCCAGCAGCGTGATGCCCGCGACGGCGCCGGTGGCGGCGAGCAGGCGGCCCCTGCGCGCGCCCGGCTCCCGCAGGCCCCTGCCCATCGTCGCGAGGTCCAGCGCGTCACCGGCCACGCGCGCCCACAGCCACGGGCGCTTCTTCGCGGGGCCCAGCAGGGCCACGCCCGCGGCGAGCTCCCGGGCGCCATAGGCCCGCACCCACCTGTCCCCGCGCGAGATGCCGAAGAACCGGAGCAGGCTCCACGCCCCCAGCAACTCCGTGACGCCCAGGCCCACGCTGAACCAGCCCAGCGCGCGCGGCAGCTTGCTGCGCACCGCCTTCGCCATGACACCGCCTCCTTGGAAGGGAAAGGTCCGGCGCAAAGCTGGAGGCGTCCCAGGCGCGCGCCAAGACCCTCGGCGGCCCGGGGAGGGGCGCTTGCTGGACGGCAGGCAGGCGGCGGAGCCCCCGCCCTACGGGGGATGGCCCCGGAAGCGGGCCGGGAGGGCGCGCAGGAGCTGCGGATCCCTCCAGTCCCAGGCGCGCTCCGGCGCGCGGTCCACGTTCACCGGGACTGAGTTCCACAGGTGCACGTCGTAGGTGATGGAGGCGCGCCAGTGGAAGAGGATGCTGAACACGGCCGTCACGGCGAGCACTCCCGACAGGGCGCGATGCTGGCGGGGCGCGTCCACCGCGAGCTGCACGGGGAACGCGAGGAAGAACGCGAGGTAGGGCAGCACGTCCGTGAAGAAGCGCGGCCCCACGGAGTGCCCCGCCCACCAGATGGGGAACGCGGAGATGGCCACCCAGTGCAGGAGCACGATGGTGGCGAAGGCCTTCTCGTAGGGCGCGAGCTCCCGGCGGCGCCACCGCTGGACGAACCCCACGCCAGCCAGCGCCAGGAACGGCGAGTAGATGAGCAGCCCCCGCGACGGGCTCACGAGGTTCCCGGCCAGCGCCATGAGGAAGCGCGGCCCCGCGATGTCCAGCGAGTTCCGGAAGTACGGCGACAGGAGCGACCCGTAGATGTGGAGGTTGTACCCGCAGAACGGCGCCGCCACGAGCGCCGCGCCCGCGAAGTACGCGGGGAGCAGCCGGCGGAAGCGCAGGGCGAAGTACGCGGTGAAGACGACCACGGTGATGGAGTGCGTGGGCCGGCACACGTAGGCGAGCGCGACGGTGAGCCCCGCGAGGAGCGCGGTGCGCGCGGTCTGCGTGGGCCGCGCCAGCAGCAGCACGCCGCAGGCGATGGCCAGCAGCCCGGGGCTGTGCTGCCAGAGCACGCGGCTGGCGGTGGAGTACGCCGTCGTCCCCAGCGCGAAGAGCAGGACGGTGACGAGCGCGGCGCGGGCGGACACCTGCCTCCGCAGCGCGATGAGCAGCACGGCCGCGGCGGCGCACACGTAGACCGAGGCGATGAGCTGTTCGGTGCGGTGGAACGCGCCCAGGTCCACCTTGCCGGTGCTCTGGAACAGCGCCAGCCACGCCAGCGCCCGTGCCCCGGGAGCGCCCAGGTGCTCGAGCAGCGGCCGGCCCAGGGAGAACAGGCCCTCCGCCAGCGCCAGGAACGGGATGGCGGAGACCATCACCCCGGGCGGGTACACGTAGTACGTGTGGCCCCCGAAGTCGGTTCGCGCATAGTCGGTCGCCTCGGAGAAGGTCGGGGCGTACTCGTCCAGGTCCGCGTTCCCTTCATGGAGGATGCTGGCCGCGGAGGGGATGGACCACAGCGAGTCCATCTGCATCTGCACCTTGCTGCCGGTGTAGACCGCGAACAAGCCCAGGCACATCAGCCAGAGCGCGAGCGGCGAGGCCGCGAAGTCGCGGCGGGGCAAGGTGGGTGCGGGGGGCACGGGGCCGCTTCTAACGAATCGGCATGTCCCACGCGAGGCCCCGCGTCCCTCCGGGCGGAAATCAGCGAGGATGGCCCCATGCGAATCTGGGTCGATGCCGATGCCTGTCCGGGGCCCGTGCGGGACATCCTGCTGCGCGCGGTGCAGCGCGTGAAGGTGCCCGCCATCTTCGTGGCGAACAAGCGCCTGGCGCTGCCGCGCCTGGCGTACATCTCCACCGTGCAGGTGGGCGCGGGGCAGGACGCGGCGGACCGGCACATCGCCGCCTCCGCGGAGCCCGGCGACCTGGCCGTCACGCAGGACATCCCGCTGGCCGCGCTGCTCGTCCCCAAGGGCGTGGTGGTGATGGATCCGCGCGGGGAGCTCTTCACGCCGGAGAACATCGACGAGCGGCTGTCCCTGCGGAACTTCATGCAGGAACTGCGCGACGGCGGCGTGAACACCGGCGGCCCCAGCGGCTTCTCACCCCAGGACCGCCAGCGCTTCGCGGCCACGCTGGACCGGGAGCTGACCCGGCTGGTGAAGCCGCAGGGCTGAAGCGGGGAGGCCTAATGGCCCGCGCCGCCGCTGCCCTCCGCGGGGGGCGTGCCGGTGGACGGGGCCACGGGGCTGACGCCGATGCCTTTGTTCCGGTGCCAGGCCGGCGGGATGATGTCCAGCCGCGAGCCCACGTACTCCGACGGCGCGGGCTCCGGGGCCAGGGGGTCCACGTCACGCATGTCGATGCTGCCCGAGCCGCCCGTCCCCAGCTCCTGGATGTCCACGCACTGGAAGTCCTCCGGCTTCGAGGACCGCGGGATGCCGGTGCCGCCGGTGGCCTCGGCGGAGGCCTGGGCCTCGGCGCCCACGTCCCCGTAGAAGTTCACGCCGTGCTCGCGCAGCATCTCCTGCGTGCGCGGGGACTCCTCCGAGTCCCAGGACATCTCGTCGCTGGCGAACGCCTCGGTCGGGGACTCCTGGGGCAGGGACGCGGTCTGTGTGGCGCAGCCGCCCCACAGGAGCGCGGTCAGCGAGGCCAGGAGCGGGAGCTTCATCGGCGTGTCCTCCAGCAGTGTCGTCCACCCTCCAAAGTGGAGGCACTTCCGTCGGGAGCAAGCGACGGGGGGCCAGCCGGGCCAGCGGCCCCGCTCCAGGCCGGGGCCCGTCAAGGGTCCCCGTCCCCACCGCCCCCGGGCAGGCAGGCCAGCGCCGCCACGGTGAGCGGCTCGCACCCGGCGCGCAGCGAGCCCGCCCGGTCCGGGGCGTAACGGCCGGAGTGCGGCCCCGGCAGGTGCCTCACCTTCTCCTGGGGCGTCGCGCCCGGCGCCGCCTCCCAGGCCGCTCGCGGCGTGATGCCCACGAACCAGTACGCCGTGGGCAGCGGGCGCTCCGGCCCCTGCGCGAGCTGGGGGTGGGCAGCGTCGTTCATGGCGGTGTGCTCCTGGTCCCGGAGCCGAGGGGAGGTGTCGAGGGCATCCGGGTACGGCTCAAGGTGGAAGCCGCGCTGGGGGCTTCACAGGGGATGGGCGGGGAGGCAGCAGGGGCCCGGCTCCGCGTGCCGCCCGCCCCGTCCTCCGGGGCACCGTGGGCCTCCGGGGCACCGCCTGTCCGTTCGTTGTCCGCCCCTCCCCCGGGGGTCACCTTCTGGCTGCGCACGAGACACATGGAGGAGGCAGTCATGAGGCGAGGCATCGCGCTGGGGCTCTGCCTGGCGGGCTTGACGGGTGGCGCCGCCAGGGCCCAGGACCCACCGCCGGACGCGCCCACGCGGTGGGGCCGGGTGGAGTGGAAGGGCCCCTACTTCCTCCTGGGGCTGGGCGTGGAGGGCTACACGGGCAAGCTCGCGCCCAACATCGATCCGGGGCCCTCGTATGGCGTCGTCGTGGGCTACCGCGCCAATGACTACCTGGGCGTGGAGCTGGGCTACAGCGGCGGCGTGAGCGGCCTGTCCGTCGCGGACCACTCCTCGTCCTTCGGCACCCCGGACATCGTGCGCAATGGCGGGCAGGCGGCGCTCACGGTGGGCCTCACGTCCTCGCGGATCCAGCCCTACGTGCTCGGGGGCATCGGCGTCGAGCGCTACTCGGTGCGGGAGGGCAACTTCTTCCGGTTCTTCGACGACACGGGGGGCTACGCGCCGGTGGGCGCGGGCGTGCGCTTCAAGCTCAACCCCCAGCTCACCGCCGAGGTCCGCGGCAGCTACAGCTTCCTCTTCGGGCAGGACTTCGCGCCCACGCAGGACATCGGCGCGGGGGATGGCCGCTACTCAGGCCTGCTGATGATTGGGGGCAGCTATTGAGGTGCGCATGTCCGCCACGCTGATTGACCTTCTCGACGAACGCGGCAGCCGCTCCGCGGAGCCGCGCCTCTACACCTTCCTGGAGGAAGACGCGGAGGTGACGCTCACCCGGAGCGAGCTGGCCTCGAGCGCGCACCGCATCGCCGCGGCGCTCCAGCCGCTCGCCGCGCCGGGCGAGCGCGCGGTCCTGCTCTATCCCCCTGGCGCGGACTACCTCCGAGGCTTCTTCGGCTGCGTGTGCTCGGGGCTGGTGGCGGTGCCGGCGTATCCGCCGGATCCCTCGAGGCTGGAGCGCACCCTGCCCCGCCTGCGCGCGCTCATCGCGGACTCCGGGGCCACGGTGGTGCTCACCACGTCCCTCATCCTCTCCATGGCGGAGGTCCTCTTCACGGACGCGCCGGAGCTGCGCGCCTTGAAGTGGGTGGCGACAGACGCGTTGGGGGCGGGCGACGCGGCGGCGTGGAGGCGGCCGGACGTGACGGCCGCTTCGCTGGCCTTCCTCCAGTACACCTCCGGCAGCACCGGGGCGCCTCGGGGCGTGATGCTCAGCCACGGCAACCTGATGCACAACCTGGGGGCCATCTGCCGCGCCTTCCAGACCCGCGACGACAGCGTGGGCGTCATCTGGCTGCCGCCCTATCACGACATGGGGCTCATTGGCGGCGTGCTGGTGCCGCTGGCGCAGGGGTTCCACACGGCGCTGATGTCTCCGCTGTCGTTCCTCAGGCGGCCCCGAGCCTGGCTGGAGGCGCTCACCCGCTTCGGCGGCACCATCAGCGGCGGGCCCAACTTCGCGTTCGACCTCTGCGTGCGGCGCATCCCGCCCGCGGAGCGCGAGGGCCTGGACCTGAGTCATTGGGAGGTGGCGTTCTGCGGCGCGGAGCCCATCCGCCCGGACACGCTGGCGCGCTTCACGGAGGCCTTCGGGCCGCATGGCTTCCGGCGCGAGGCCTTCTATCCCTGCTATGGCCTGGCGGAAGGGACGCTCATCGTCACCGGCGGCGCGAAGGGGGCCGAGCCCATGCTGCGCGACGTGGACGCCTCCGCGCTGGAGGCGGGCTTCGCCAGGGCGCCCGCGGGCGCGGCCCGGACGCTGGTGGGCAGCGGCGCGACGCTCCCGGATCAATCCCTGCGCATCGTGGCGCCGGACACTGGCCAGGTGCTCCCGCCAGGCGAGGTGGGCGAGGTCTGGGTGAAGGGGCCGAGCGTGGCGCAGGGCTACTGGCGGCGCGAGGCGGAGTCCGCGCGGGTGTTCCAGGCGAGGACCCACCAGGGAGACGGCCCCTATCTGCGAACCGGGGACCTGGGCTTCCTGGACGCGGGAGAGCTGTACGTCACGGGGCGCGAGAAGGATCTGATCATCGTGCGTGGCCGGAACCTGTATCCGCAGGACCTGGAGGCGGTGATGGAGGGAAGCCACCCCGCGCTCAGGCCCGGCTGCGGCGCGGCCTTCGGCGTCGAGGTGGAAGGAGAGGAGCACCTCGTCGTGGTGCAGGAGGTGGATCCGCGCAGGTGGGACGGCGAAGTGTCTCCCGTGTTGGGGGCCATTCGGGGTCGGCTGGCATCGGTGCACGAGGTGCGGCCGCGCGCGGTGGTGCTCATCGAGCCCGGAAGCCTGCCCAAGACCTCCAGCGGCAAGGTGCAACGGAGGGCCACGCGGGAGGCATTTCTCACCGGCGCCCTGCGCGAGCTGCACGCCTGGTGCACGAACGCGACGACCGGCGAGGACCTCTCCGGCGGGCGCTCAGCGCCAGAGTTCCGAGTCTTGGCACGAGTCCCGTCACGTCTGGGCACATGGGGGGAGGACCTGGATGCCCAGCCGCCCTGATCCGAGGAACGGGAAACGCGGACTGGGCCGGAACAAGCACCGAACGCGCCATGGCATCCCGCACACCGTCTGAAGCGCGGAGTCAGATGTCCATCCCGCAGGCCACCAAAGGGCGCGCCACCGCCGGGCGCGGTTTGCCAAAACCGGTCCGACAGTCGGACAGGCTCCACGGCCCCGGCCCAGGGGCACCCCCGACCGAGGTTCGCCGAAACCGACCCGACTGTCCGACAGGTCTCCACGCTGCCCGGACGGAGCAGCCGAGCCCACCTGCCCCAGTTCCCGAAACCGGCCCGACTGTCCGACAAGCTTTCCACCGCCCGAGCAGCGAGGCCGCGCCCCACCAGCCGTCGCCATCCAGAGCTGTCCGATTGCCCGACAGGTCTCTGCGCTCCAGGCGAGGCTGCGGCCCGCAGCCGGAGCTCTCCAAATCTGTCCGACAGTCGGACAGGCTCCACAACTCAGGCCAAGGGGCCCCAGCCGTGATTCTCCCAACCGGTCCGATTGTCGGACAGGTTCCGCAGTTCGGAGCGGGCGGGCCGTCCCCAGCGGCCGTGCTCCTCAAGGCCGGTCCAATTGTCGGACAGGTTTCTGCGGTCCAGGGCACACGGGCGAACCCCATATCGGCGGTGGTTCTCCAAACCGGTCCGATTGCCGGGCAGGCTTCTACGGTCCGGAGCAACTGGGCAGACCTCATCGGCCGTGGTTCCCCAAACCAGTTCGATTGTCAGACAGGCTTCTGCGGTCCGGGGCGAATGGGCGAACCCCATCAGCCGTGGTTCTCCCAACCGGTCCGATTGTCAGACAGGTTTCCACGATCCGGGGCGGACGGGCGGCCCCCATCAGCCGTGGTTCTCCCAACCGGTCCGATTGTCGGACAGGTTTCCACGGTCTGCGGCGAACGGGCGGCCCCCATCAGCCGTGGTTCTCAGCAGCGGTCTGATTGTCGGACAGGACTTCCGCTGCCCGCGAGGTGAGGCAGCCCTTGCCGTGGTTGTCGAAACCGATCCGACTTCGGACTGTCCGACAGGTTCCCACGGTCCAGGGCGAACGGGCCGTCCCCATCGACCGTGGTCCTCATGACCAAGCTGGTTGTCGGACAGGTCTTCGCGGCAGAGGCGCACGAAGCTCGCCGACAACAGTGCCCCTCCATCTCGGTCCGACTGTCGGACAGGTTTTCCGCTGCCCGGGCGCAGAGGGGGTTCTCGTTCAGCCGTGGTTCTCGAAACCTGTCCGACTGTCGGACAGGTTTGTGCGATGCGCCGCCGCCGGGGCGACCCCCGTGGGGCCCGTCTTTTCAGCCCTGTGGAGAGACCGTTGTTCCTGGAACCTGGTGCTTGGACGCCAGCCTGGTGCTTGGACGTTGGGCCCGCGGGGCGCATCGGCGCGGGGGCTGCGCGCGACCGTGGTTTGTGCTTCTGACCCGAGGTGCTCACGGTGCTCCTGTGTTCACGGGGTTCCCGGTCCCTGGAATGGAACTGCGGAATGGAGCTGCGTCGCACATCCCTGGCGGCCCGGACTCCCCCTGCTAGCATCGGGCGCCTCCCCACGCTGAAAGCTGACTCCGCTGAACGCCACCGAACCGCGCCACCTGGCCGGCCTGGATCTGCTCCGGTGCCTGGCGATCCTCGTCGTCGTCGTCTACCACTACCCCCGCCCCGAAGGGCACGAGGCCTACCAGGCGTTCGCCAACTTCGGCTGGACGGGCGTGGAGCTGTTCTTCGTGCTCAGCGGCTTCCTCATCGGCTCGCAGTTGCTGGAGCCGGTGTCGCGCGGTGAGACGCCGTCGCTCCGGCGCTTCTACCTGCGGCGCGCGCTGCGCATCCTGCCGTCCTTCCTCGTCGTGCTGGGCCTGTACCTCTTCGTGCCCGCCTGGAGCGAGCGGCCCCTGGAGACGCCCGCGTGGCGCTTCCTCACCTTCACGCAGAACTTCGGCCTGCGCATCAATGGCTTCTCCCACGCGTGGTCGCTGTGCGTGGAGGAGCACTTCTACCTGGTGCTGCCGCTCACCGTGCTCGCGCTGCGCGGACGCCTCCGCGCGCCGTCACTCCTCGCGCTCGCGGGCGGCGTGATGCTCGGGGGCATGCTCCTGCGCGGCGGGCTGTGGCTGCGGTACTTCTCCACGCTCGGCCCGACCGAGCCGGGGTGGCGCGACTTCGACATGCTGCTCTACTACCCGACGTACGCGCGGCTCGACGGGCTGACGTGCGGCGTGCTGCTCGCCGCCCTGCGCATGTTCCGGCCCGCGGCCTGGGAGCGCTGGACGCGCGGTGGCCATGCTCGGGGACTGGCGGCCCTGGGCCTCGCGTGTCTGGGCGGCGTGCTCTTCATCAACGAGGAACACTTCCGCGACCTCCCCTATGTCCTGCTGTCCTTCCCCCTGGCCGCGCTGGGCTTCGCGGCGCTGTTGATGGCCCTGGCGGGCCCCACGGCCTCCCGCGTCTGCGCCCGCATTCCTGGGGTGAAGACCTTCGCGGTCCTGAGCTTCACCGTCTACCTCACGCACAAGGCCGTGCAGCACGGAGTCCGGGACGCACTCGCCCCCCAGGGCATGGACGCGTTCCACGCCGTCACGGTGCTGGGCGGCGCCGTGGCGGTGCTGCTCGCCTCGCTCGCGCTGCACCACGGCGTGGAGCGCCCCATGTTGAGGTTGCGGGAGCGGCTGGAGCGCGGGCTCGCCTCCCGGAAGCCTCGGCCCCAGCCCGCCGCCCCTTGAGGACGCCCCGCGCTCCTGCGCGACAGGAGCTGAGCCCGGGGGGCCCCGGGCCCGGGCGTCGCGGGCGCGCCCCCTCCAGACAATTCGGGAAGCCGCCGTCAGCAGGGGGCAGATGGCCCCTCCGAGTGGACCGACCTACGGGACTTCGCCGAAGCGGGTTAGACCTCACGCATGCGCCCCTTCCTGACGGCGACGTGGCGGTACCTGCTGATGCTCAACTACGAGGTGGATCCGGCGGTGCTGCGGCCCCTCGTCCCCCGTGGCACGGAGCTCGACGCGTGGCAGGGCCGCACGTTCGCGAGCATGGTCGGCTTCCGGTTCCTCGACACGCGCGTGCGCGGACTCGCGGTGCCGTTCCACCGGGACTTCGACGAAGTGAACCTGCGCTTCTACGTGCGGCGCCAGGGCCCCGACGGCTGGCGGCGCGGCGTGGTCTTCGTGCGCGAAATCGTCCCCCGGCTCGCCATCGCCACCGTGGCGCGCGTCCTCTACAACGAGCCCTACGTCGCGCTCCCCATGCGCCACGCCGTGCACATGGACGGCGCGGACACCGGCGCGCCCGGCCACGTCGAGTACGCCTGGAAGGCCCACGGCCGCTGGCACCAATTGTCGGCCCGGACGCTCGGCACACCGGCCGAGAGCGCCCCCGGCTCCCAGGAGGAATTCATCACCGAGCACTACTGGGGCTACACCGCCCAGCGCGACGGCGGCTGCGCCGAGTACCGCGTGGAGCACCCGCGCTGGACCGTCTGGCGCGCCCAGGAGACCGCCTTCGACTGCGACGTGGCCCGCTTCTACGGCCCCGCCTTCTCCGAGTGCCTCCGGGGCACGCCCCACTCCGCCTTCGTGGCCACCGGCTCGGAAGTGGCCGTCCTTCCTGGAAATGAACTCCCGCCCTTGCCAAGTCCGTAGAAATAAATATTCTCAAAATCGAAATTGATTTTCTGAACCCCATGACGACCTCCAAGTCCACCTGGCCCCTGCCCACCCGCTGCCCCGTCTGTGGAGGCGGCACCGTCATCGAACGGGTGCGCTGTGACGGGTGCGCGTCCGCGGTGGAGGGGCGCTTCACGACGGGCTGGGTGCAGCAGCTGTCGCCGGAGCAGCTCGCGTTCGTGCGCGTGTTCATGACCTGCCGGGGGAAGATCAAGGACGTGGAGCAGGCGCTGGGCCTCTCCTATCCGACGGTGGTGGCGCGGCTGGACGACGTGGTGGAGGCCCTGGGTCAGGCGCCCGGAGTCCCGCCGCCTCCCGCCCCGCCTCCGCCAGCTCCGGCCCGGGAGCGCGGCGCACCGCGCCGGGCACAGATTCTCGATGACCTCGCGGCCGGGCTCATCGACGCGGACGAGGCCGCCCAACGTCTCAAGAAGGCACGGGAGTAACCCCCAATGATGGATCCTGAAGCCACGCCGTCCTCCGACGCCTCGTCGCCCTCGCGCGACGGCACCCAGCGCCACGCGATTCCCTGGGGCCAGCACGCGGAGCTGGTGCTGCACGCCTCCGCGGCCACGCTCGTCGTGTCTCCGCTCCCCGAGGGGGAGAAGCCCTACCTGGTGACGCACGGCCGGGTGGAGGCGCGCATCCAGGAGCACGGCCGGGTGACGAACGTGGAGCTGGTGCCGCGCGAGGCGGGCTTCCTGTCGCTGTTCTGGCGCCAGGGCGGACAGGCGGAGCTGTTCGTGCCGCCCGACGTGCGCGCGAAGCTCCTGCTGGACGCGGGCGCCGTTCGCATCGCGGGCCTGAAGGACTGCCAGCTGGAGCTGTCCACCGACGCGGGCACGGCGAGCCTGCGCGACGTGCACGGCAAGCTGACCCTGCGCACGGGCGCGGGCCGCATCATCGGCGAGCGCGTGGGCGGCACGTTCCACGTCCACGCCGCCGCGGGCGCGGTGAAGCTGGACGTGGACGCGCTGGACGTGGGCGAGCACCGCATCGGGACGCAGGTGGGCGCGGTGGAGCTGCGCCTCGTCCCCGGGCTGGACGTGAACATCTCGGCCCATACGTCGCTGGGCTCGGCGCAGACGCGCTACCCATCCAACCCGCAGGCGGCCACGACGCTCCTCCTGGAGACGGAGCTGGGCTCGGTGCGCATCCGCGAGTCGGGCCGTTCACGCGGCGAGGACATGGAGGGCTGGGAGGAGGACTCCATGCGCTGGCAGCGTCAGGCGGAGCGCTGGCAGCGCCGCGCGGAGCGCCACGCGAACCAGTGGGCCCACGCGTGGGCGAGCTCCTGGGGCGCGCCGCCCTGGGCGGGTCATCCGGGCGCCCGGCATCACCGGCCCCAGCCGCCCCCGCCGCCGCAGCCCCGGGGCATCCCCGACGAGGAGATGCGCCGCGTGCTCGACCTGGTGGAGGCCGGCAAGCTCAGCGCCGAGGACGCTCAGAAGCTGCTCAAGGCGATGCAGCGATGAGGCTCATTCCCCGCCCACCGGGAAGCCGTGAGCCCGGCCCCTCGCGCATGCTGTACGACCTGCCCCAAGGCGCGTGGGAGCGGGACACCCGCTTCGAGGTGCTCGAGGAGACCATTCACTGGTGCGCGCCCAGGGCCACCCTGGATGCGCCGGCGACGTGCCTGCGCTCGCCCGCCTTCCAGCCCCAGGTGATGGTGGATGCGGACCGCTTCGCGATGATGAAGCGGGTCATCCACAGCCGGCACGACGCCCTGCGAGGCGGGCCGCCACGGCCGCTGCCCCCTCGCGAAGGGGGCCTGCTTCAAGGGGGGCGGCTGCTCGTGTATTTCCCGGATGACAGCACCACCGACGGCGTGGCGGAGATGTGGACCCAGGGCTACTTCAACGTGGACAGCGTGCCGCCCTGGGACGCCTGGGTCGGCATGTTTCGCGAAGACCCCGAGTCCGCCCCCCAGATGAACGACTACCTCATCGCCTGGGTGCCACCGGCGTTCCTCTCCTCCGTGGCCCAGGGCATCTCCGCGAACGCGGAGTTCTGCATCCAGTGGCTGGAGGACTCCACCACGATGATGGCGAAGCGCCTGAAGGACCCGACCTTGTCCTGACGCCGCTCAGACGCCCTGGGTGAGGAAGCGGAAGGGGCGCACGCAGTCCTCTCGGGTGCAGCGGAAGAGGTAGCCCCGGCCGTTGTCCCCGAAGTCCAGGCCGAACGGCATCGCGGCCAGCTGCGCGACGAAGCGCATGGGCGCGTCACAGCACTCCGGCGTGGCCTCGCCGTTGAGCCACCCGGGCACGCCGCCCACCTTGCTCTCCGGGGCCTCCTCCTGCGCCCGGTCCAGCGCGGCGAGCTGCTCCTCGGTGGCCTCGTTGACGTCCACCGACAGGGCCTCGGTGTCCTCGGTGGCGGGCTCGAAGCCGAGCGTCCACTCCGCGTACGGCTTCACCGGCCCGGGCGGCGCGCTCACGGACGGAGGGCCCGCATTCACCGGCACGGCCGCGTTGGCGCCCTCCTCCGGGTCCCAGCGGAAGCAGACGGTGTCGGGGTTCTCGCACTGGAAGACGTGGACCGACGCGTGCGGCGCCAGGTCCAGCCGGCCTTCGACGTGCGGCAGCTGGAAGAGGAAGCGCAGCGGCCCGCCGCACATCGCGCAGGCGGGCCACTCCAGGGGTCCCGGCGCCTCGGGCATGCCCCCCACCTTCATCAGGGGGACACCAGCGCGGCCAGGGACGAGCGCCCACAAGGGCGCGAGCGGACGGGACATACCCCGGACTCTAGAAGTCCGCGATGCGATCGGCCAGCGACGCGTCGTCCACGAAGGGGTTGCGGTTCTGCTGGTAGGTCTCGATGGCGTCGTTGCGGGCGATCTCCGCCGCGTCCACCTTGTCCAGCTGGTTCCACTGCTTGAGCACGGCCTCGTCGTCCGCGGGGATGTGCTTGTTGTAGACGGTGGAGAAGTAGAACAGCGCGCGCGCCACGTTGCCCTTGTGCTCGTCGGGCGGCTCGAAGACGGTGCGGCCCTTCTCGTCGGTGCCGAACTTGGCGCCGTTCTCCTCCCACTTCACGTTCTTCACCGTGCCGAAGGGGTAGTTGCCCCGGACCGAGTTGGCCTTGCTGTCCGTGGGGAACAGGTGGTGCAGGTCCGCCTTCGCCGCGCCCGTGGCGCCCTTGGACTGGGGCCAGGTGTGCTCGGTGTTCATCACGTTGCTGTTGGGAATCTTGTTCGTCGTCACTTCCTTGCCCGTGTAGACGCACTTGACGACGCCGTCGTGGTTGTCCAGGGCCGTGAAGATGATCTTCCGCGCCTGGTTGTAGCCCAGGTCCTTGTGCTTGCTGACCGCGTCATGCAGGGCGTTGATCAGCGCCTGGTCCTTCAGCCCGTCGTAGCGCGGATCCGGCTGGGACGGCGGCACGTCCTCCACCGGGACCTGCGGCGCGGGCACCGGCGTCGTCGGGGCCTTCTTCGCCGACGGACCGGCCTCGAACGTGGAGACCGAGGAGAACGCCTTCGGGGTGACACGGGCCGTGGAAGCCGGGGCCGACGCGGAGTTCGTCGAGGGGCGGGTCGCGGAGAGCGGGCGGGACGAGATGAACATGGCGGACCCTCGGGATTCGAGGTGGGGGATGACCCATTTTCGTCCGGACGCGGCCCGGGTTGCGTGCCGCGTCGCATTTTCCCTCCGCGCCGGTTGGTTTCCCCCATCCGATCCGGGAGAGCCCGGGAAATGCCCCACCCTCGGGCCCCGGGGCCGGGGAAAAGCGGGGCTCATCGCCGGCACCAGGGCGGCCGGGGGGCCTGGATTCCGGCGCCGGGCGGCGCGGCTGGGGGGCGCGCTATGCCTCCGGGGGCCGGACCCGTCGCACAAAAGGAGGGGGCAGCTCCCATGAAGGTCGTGATTCCGGGTGGCACGGGACAGGTGGGCGCGCTGCTGGCGCGGGCGCTCGCCGCGCGGGGGGACGAGGTGGTCCTCCTCGGCCGGGGGGGCCGGGGCGAGGCACGCACGGTGGCCTGGGACGGGCGCACCCTGGGGGATTGGGCGAAGGAGGTGGACGGCGCGGACGCGGTCATCAACCTGGCGGGGCGCAGCGTGAACTGCCGCTACACGGAGGAGAACCTGCGCCAGATGCTGGACTCGCGGGTGGACTCCACGCGGGTGGTGGGACAGGCCATCCAGCAGGCCGCGAAGCCGCCGCGCGTGTGGCTGCAGATGAGCACCGCGACGCTGTACGCGCACCGGCTGGACGCCCCCAACGACGAGGCCACCGGGCTCATGGGCGGCGCCGAGCCGGGCGTGCCCGCGTACTGGAAGCGCAGCATCGACATCGCGCAGGCGTGGGAGCGCACGCTGGCGGAGGCCGACACGCCCCACACGCGCAAGGTGGCGCTGCGCACCGCGATGGTGATGAGCCCGGACAGGGGGGGCATCTTCGACGTGCTCCTGGGCCTGACGCGCCGCGGGCTGGGCGGCCCCGCGGGCAGCGGGAAGCAGTACGTGTCGTGGATCCACGACCGGGACTTCGTGCGCGCGGTGCAGTGGCTGATTGAGCGCGACGACCTGAGCGGGCCGGTGAACCTGGCCTCGCCGAATCCCCTGCCCCAGCGCGAGCTGATGGCGAGGCTGCGCGAAGCGGCGCACGTGAGCGTGGGCCTGCCGGCGATGAAGTGGATGCTGGAGGTCGGCGCGTTCTTCATGCGCACGGACACGGAGCTGCTCCTCAAGAGCCGCCGCGTGGTGCCCGGGCGCCTGCTGGACGCGGGCTTCTCCTTCGAGTACCCCGACTGGGGGACCGCCGCGAAGGACCTCGTCGGGCGCTGGCGCGCGGGGAGCGGCCCCGTCCGGAGCTGACCGTGTCCACGAAGAAGTACCGCGTCCGCTGGGGTCGCCTCGCCGCGCTGGGGCTCGTCCTGGGCGCGCTGGGAACGGGCGGGTTCACGGCGGCGAGGGGCCTGCGCACGGCGCAAGCCCTGGTGCACCCCGCCCGCATCCCGGTGGCGCGGCCCACGGGCCCGGACGCGCTGCCGGGCCTGGAGGACGTGTCCTTCGAGGCCGCGGGGCGGACGCTTCGCGGGTGGTACGTGCCCTCGAAGGACGGGACGGCGGTGGTGCTGGTGCACGGCTTCGCGGACAACCGCACGCGGGTCCTCTTCGAAGCGCGGGTGCTGTCGGAGGCGGGGCACGGCGTCCTGCTCTTCGACCTGCACGGCCAGGGCGAGAGCGAAGGCGAAGCGGTGGGCTGGGGCGACAGCGAGCGCGAGGACGTGCGCGCGGCCCTGGCCTTCGTGCGGGCGCGGCCGGACGTGACGGCGGGGCGGGTGGGCCTGTTCGGCTTCTCCCTGGGCGGGACGACGGCCCTGCTGGTGGCGCAGGAGGACGCGCGGGTGAAGGCCGTGGCGGCGGCGGGCGCGTTCCCGGACCTGGCGGAGGACATGGGCTCTCACTACGGCCTGAGCACCTGGGCGGTGCTGTGGGGCCTGCGCCGGGCCGGCATCGACGTGGACGCCGTGCGGCCCGTGGACGGCATGTGTCGGCTGGAGGGCCGGCCGCTGCTGCTCATCAACGGCGGCAGCGACCCGGACGGCCCCCAGAAGCGGGATGGCCGCCTCTACCGCGCGGCCTGTCAGCCCCGTGAGCAGTGGGTGGTGCCGGAGGCGGCCCACGGCGAGTACGCCCAGAAGGACCGCGACGGCTACGCGCGCCAGCTGCGCGACTTCTTCCGCCGCGCGCTATGAGCGTCAACCTCCGGCGCGGGCGGACCGCGCCGGGGCGCCAATCAGACGCGGCGGCCCTTGGCGACGAACTCCGCGCGGCTGTGGGTGCCGGTCTTCTCGAACAGCGACTTGATGTGGACCTTCACCGTCTCCACCGAGCCCCCCAGGCGGGAGGCGATCTCCTTGTTCGCCAGGCCCTCGTGAAGGCAGTCCGCCACGCTCGACTCCCGGGCGGTGAGCCTCTCCTTCCAGTCCGGACGCATCCAGTGGGCGCGCTCGTGCATGCGCACCTGCCACAGGTTGCGGCCGCCCCAGCTGACCGTGGAGGGACCGAACGTCACGTCCAGCCGGTCCGCGCCGCGCTCCAGCGTGAGGGACTCCAGCCGGGGATCCGCCGCGACGTCGAAGCGGGACAACGCCCGCACCCGCTCCACCCAGGCGCGGGGCACGCCGTCGCTGAGCTCGTGGGGCGCGAACCACCGCTCCAGCATCGGCAGGGCCGGCCCCGTGTCCACCACCTTCCGCCCCAGGCTGTTGAGCACCAGCACCGGGCTCCCCCCCATGGCGATGGCCTTCAGCAGGTCCCGCTCGAAGCGCAGGGCGTAGAACTCCTGCAGCCGGGCCACCGCCTTGGAGATGGAGGGGATGAGCTGCTGGAGGAACCACTGCGCCCGCACCGTGAAGGGCCGGGGGGACTCCCGGTACAGCGCGATGCCGCCCTTCAGGTCCTGCTCCGTGAAGAGGAGCGACGCCAGCACCCGCTTGAGCTTCAGCCCCGCGCCCTGGCTGCGCCGGAAGGTCTCCGTCTCCGACAGGGGCTGCCCCCGCAGCATCTGGACGTCGCTGAGCACGACGTTGGGCTGGACCACCGTGGCCCGGAAGACGAAGTCCTCCTGCACCCAGTCCGCGTAATCCTTGAGGAGGGGGTGGACGGTCTCCGTCTTCCACTGCAGCCCCGCCGTCCCATCCGGATTCGCGCAGCCCACCGCGAGGTGGTCCGCCTCGCAGAGCGAGAGGAGCGCGTGGGAGATGGCCTCGTAGACATCCTCCAGCGTCCGGGCGTTGCCCAGCGCCTCCTTCAGCTCCGCGATCAACGCCTGCTCACGCGACAGGAACTTCCGTGCCTTGCCCATGGGTACAACCCCCGTTTTCAATACCCAGCAAGTATTACGAGGGCGGAAACGAGGCCCATCCCTCCACGGAGGTATGACAGGCATGTCGGGCGTGGCCGCCCGCTCCACCCGGCGCGGGTCCCAAGGACGCATCCCGCGCCCCGCGCTTTCCGCTCCCCAACGGGAGGATGCCGTCGCGCTGGACGGCGCCCCCCCTGGCAGGTCAGCCTGGACCGCCTTTGGAGGATTCGACCCGCATGGCCGCCCCGCCGCCCCCTGACGCCCACTTCCACATCGAAGTCATCAAGCTCCTGCTTCAGGTGGCCACCAGCGACGACCGCGTCACCCGGGAGGAGATCGACGCCATCATCGACACGGCGCGCGGCTTCAGCGTGCCCCTGACGGAGCTCAGCGCCCTCACCCGCTGCCTCCAGGAGGGCCAGCCGCTCCCGCCGCCGAACCTGGGCATCCTGCGCGAGGACCCCAAGGCCGTGCTCGACGCGGTCCACGCCCTCATCGTCGGCGACGGCCACGTGCACGAGTCGGAGATCGCCATGGCCCGGCAGATCCGCGAGCTGCTCGGCATCGCCCCCTGAGGTCCCCGCCGGCGGCCCGGAGGCCCCGGGCCGCCGCGCGTCACGTCACGCGGGCATCTGGAGCGGGTGCGCGTCCTTGTGCTCGGGCGCGCCCGCGAGCCTGCGGGTGAGCCGGCGGCGCACGACGTCCACGTGCTCGCGGAAGAAGTAGAGGTTCTCCGCGTAGGCGAGCGGCACCGCGATGCGGTTCACCTCGCGCTCGGCCTCCTCCAGCCGCTTGAGCATGTCCTGGAGCATCTCCTGGTCCGGGTTCTCCTACAGTTGGATCTCAATCTCCTTCAGCCGCGCGTACCACCGGTGGATGCGCGAGCGCACCCGCCACAGGAACACCGCGGGCACCGCGCGCCCCAGCGGCA
>JAFADT010000469.1 GCA_023424585.1 Pseudomonadota bacterium | reverse complement strand
GCTGGGCGTGGTGGGCACGCTCCTGTTCGCCATCCCCGCCGTGCCGCCCGCGCTGGGGCTCTCGCTGCTGGGGCTCGCGCTGGCGCCCATCTTCCCGGCCCTGATGTCGGAGACGCCGCGCCGCGTGGGGCTGGAGGTCTCCGCGCATGCCGTGGGCTTCCAGGTTAGCGCGGCCACCGCGGGCGTGGCGGCCGTGCCGAGCCTCGCGGGCATCATCGCGGAGCGGTGGGGGCTCCAGCTCATCGCCCCCTACATGCTCGGGGTGGCCGTGCTGCTGGCCGGGCTGCACGGCGTGCTGTCCGCCGTGGCCGACCGGCCTCGCCTGTCCCGCTGAGCGCGGGGCTCAGCCTCCGGCAGCCAGGTCCGCGCTGCGCAACGTCTTCGGGCCCTGCGCCGTCCATTGCGAGAGCCGCAGCGTCGCGCCCTGCCTCGCCGCGCGTGGCTCCACCTCCACGAACGTGAAGCGCTGCTCCAGCGTCGCGTGCTGCTGCTTCGCGGGGTCCAGCGATGGGTTGACCTGGAGCTCCGCCAGGTATTCGCCCCACTCCTCATCGGAGGCCTCCGGAGCGGGGAGCCGCAGGAGGGAGATCCACGTGCCGGTGTTGGCGTAGAGGGGGCCGCTGCCCTCGTGCCAGCGGGCCGCGTGCGTGTGGCCCATCACCACCGCCTGGGGGTTGTACTTCTTGCCCAGCCGCGCGGTCTCCGCGAGCTCGTCCTTGCCCGGCTCCAGCGCGAAGTAGTCCGTCCCGCTCCGTCCCGCGACCGCGCGGTGGAGGCGCGCATAGAGCGCGAAGCCCGCCTTGGCCAGCTTCAGCCGGGCGCGGCCCAGGGCCTCCGGGGTGTCGAAGGCGTTGAGCTGCTCCGGGTCGAGCACCGACAGCAGCGCGTCCACCTCGTCGTCCTTCAGGTCCACCCGCGCCAGGCTGCGCGCCAGGTGCACATCCGCGTCCGAGCTGCCCACCCCATCCATCGGTTCGAGCGCGAACGCCGGCGCGAGCCCCCGGTTCTCCAGGAGGCGCCGGATGAGCGTGAGCGTCCCGGAGGTGAACAGGACCTTGAGCGCGTCCGGCTTCACGCCGAGCGCCACCATCACCGCGCCCTCGAAGTCCGGCTTGAGCAGGTCCATGTACCGCATGCGGTGCTGGTGCTTGAGCGGGTTGAGCAGCGTCTTCACCAGCACCGAGCCCGGTGGATAGCGGAAGCGGTTCGCCCGCTCCGGCGAGAGGAGCGCCGCGTAGTCGATGCGGTTCGCCACGTCGGTGTGCTCGCCGTGCGTGACGAGCACGCGCGATCCGCCGACCTCCAGTTGAAGTGGCGCGGTGCCGTCCCGGAACTCCAGCCGCGACGCCACGTCCCCGGGCTGCCCCAGCGCGGCGCGGATCACCTCCTGGACGTCCGGCAGCGCCAGCTCCAGGTCGTGGTTGCCCACCACCATCGTCGCGCGCCCTCCGGCGGCGAGCACCCGCCCGAGCGCCTTCAACGCGGGCGCGGTCGCCGCGGACGTCACCAGCGCGCGCGCCTGCTCCAGCGTCCGCTGGGGATCCACCGCCAGCGGGTCGTCATTGAGCAGGAAGTCGAAGCTGTCCCCGTTGAGGACGACGTGGGTGGGCGTGCGGGTGAAGGAGTCGAAGAGGGCGGGCAGCTCGGCGGCACCCGCGAAGATGTCGTAGGGGCCCCCATTGCCCAGGTGGAGATCGCTGAGAATGAGCGTTCGCATCGGTCGATGCTCCTTTCACGGAAGCGCCTGCAGGTCGTTGTGCCGGATGCTCACGGCGGGGTCGCCGAGCACCACGTAGTTGCGCGCGTCGTTGCGTTCGATCCACCGGTGCAGCAGCTCGCGCGGCGCGAGCTTCCCGTTGGGCGTGTTCGCATCCAGGTGCGTCAGCAGGATGTTGTTGGCGGCGGAGAACCGGTCGCGGAAGTCCTTCAGTGCGTGGCCCACCGGCATCCCCGCCATGATCTTCCAGAGCGTGTTCCTGAACGGGTGGAGGGTCGTCTGGGTCATCTGCAAGGGCCTGATGGAGAAGCCCCAGGCCCGCTCCACGTGGCCAATCACCGCCAGCGCGCCCCCGTTGGGGTGGGCCAGCATCCGCCGGGGCAGGGCCGCGATGAACGGCGCGCTCGCGAGCGCTCCACCGCTGCGCGCGGCGTTGAGCGGAAACTCGTCGTTCGCGGGCGTGCCCATGCCGAAGCAGGCGAAGAAGAAGGCCACCAGGCCATGGAGCCGCGCGTCGTCCTGGAGGTCCGTCGCCGCCACGTAGTGCGCGGGCGCCATCGCGCCAAACCCAGACCAGTCCTGGCTCAGCAGGGCGCCCTGCTTCGCGAGCTGGAGCGGGTCATCCGCCTTGAAGCCGACGCCATGGGACGCGGTGAAGAGCACCGCCGGGCGCACCTCGCGGCCATGGAGCGCGTCGAGCAGCCATTCGCGGGTCGCGTCGTCCTCGATGGCGTCACGGCTGGCATACCGGAGCTTCGCGGCGACTGTCTTCGCCGGTTGGGGAGGCTGATCCAGCGCCGCCCCCCGGGCCAGCGGAGCGACGAGGCTGTCCGCGCTGAGCTCCGTGGAGCGATCCCCCGGATGCCTGGGACCCCACCAGCTCACCTGCCGGTGGTTGGGCACGGAGGCGCCGGTCTCATACGCCACCACGCTCTCCGCGTAGCGCGCGTACTCCTCGGGCGTGTCGAAGGAGAGCCGGCCCACGGCGTATGACAGGGAGAGCGAGTGCTGGACGTCGAACGGGATGACGTCGGGCCCGCCCACGAGCAGGAGG
Organism: Pseudomonadota bacterium; assembly: GCA_023424585.1. GTDB lineage: Bacteria > Myxococcota > Myxococcia > Myxococcales > Myxococcaceae > Corallococcus. Next base: position 1,258 of record JAFADT010000469.1, on the reverse strand, counting down.
TAGTAGGGCACGACGGTGGGCTCCACGTCGCCGATGGGCGCCCCGTGCCGCTCCAGGAACTGATGGGCCGTCTCCCCGGCCTGGTAGGTGAGGACGTGGCACCGGTCCGCTTCCACGCGCGCGCGCCGGTGGGCGATGAGCGGCTCCAGGCTCTTGCGCAGCGCCTCGGAGGTGGAGGCGGGGAACACGACGCCCCAGCCGGCCTGGGTGAAGTCCTCCGGCGGCGCGTCGGGTGGCAGGCCGAAGCTGAGGCGCATGGGGAAGAGCTCGAGCCACTTCCTCCACGCCTCGAAGTACGCGGCCTCGCCCCGAGGCTCCGCCACCTCCGCGGCCGCGGGCAACGCGATGGGCGGCACCAGGTACTGCCCGGTGACACCATCCATCCCGTTGATGACCAGCGGATCCTCGGGGCCGACGATGGGGCGCTCCACGTTCACCTCCTCCCTGACATCCTAGGCGTCTCCGCTGACCTGGAAAGAGCGGACAGGGGGCCGGCTGTCGGGCCGCTGGCGTTCGGGCCGCCCGGTGTCGCGTGGCGGGCGCGTCCTCAGACACCAGGGCTGGCGTGTCTCCTGTTTCACGGTCTCCCCGTCCCAGGGGACAGGGGGCGCCTTCTTCGTGGGCGTGAGGCGCAAGCCTTTGATGGGTGTCTGGATTTTGCCTGTTTCGTCTGGTGTTGAGGGGCGTGTCTGTGTTCACGTCCGATCCGCGTCCGGTGCGCCTGGCACCCCTCGCCAGGACCGGCCGGCCGCGAGGGAGAACACTCATGCACGGCGCCGGAGGGGTGCTTCAGACGGACGGAGGACGTCCAGACCCGCTCAACAGCCCCCCGGTGGTGGAGGCGGTGCAGCCGCTGCAACCCGTGTCCGCCACCAGGTTGGACCTGGTGAGCGCCTGCTCCGTGCGCTCACCTCGCACGAAGAGCGGCCCGCCGGGTTCGTCATGCCAGGGGACTCCCCATTGCCGGCCAGCCAGCCCTGCATCACGTCGTCATCCACACGCTCCTGCGCGTGCATCCGGAGCGCCGGCTCGCGTCGCCGCTACTGCTGGGACGCGCGCCGGACCTGGACCTGGAGGCCTTCGGAGGCGCGCTTCAGTCGCGGGTGTCGCGGCGCACGGTGACCCTGCGGCCGCGCAGCGTGGAGTTCTTCAGCGCGGAGATGATGCGCGCGGCGTCCGGCTCCGGCACCTCCACGATGGAGTACATGTCCGCGATGTGGATCGCGCCGATGCGCGAGGACTCGAGCCCCGCCTCGCC
>JAFADT010000415.1 GCA_023424585.1 Pseudomonadota bacterium | reverse complement strand
CCGTTGAGGTAGCCGCCGAGCGCCTTCTTCAGCGACTCGCCATGCTCCAGCGCGCCGTCCACCGAGCTGCCGATGGACACGGCCTTGATGAAGTTCTCGAAGAACTTCCCGTCGCCGCCGACGATCTGGAACTTCGCGTTGCTGAACGCCTGGGCCAGGACGGTGGCCTGGGCCTGGGCGATCTCCTTGCGGACGTTGATGGCGGCCAGCTCCACGTCGCGCTCCTTCTGGAGGCGCAGGCGGTACTCCTCGTGCTCGCGGCCCACGCCGTCCAGGGCCTTCATCGCGGCGGCCTTCTCCGACAGGCCCCGGGCCTCGGCCATCAGCTTCTCCTGGATGGCGGCGGCCTCGGCCAGCTGCTTCTCGCGCGTGGCGAAGGCCTCCGCCTCGCCGCGCTTGTGGATGGCGGTGGCTTCCGCCTCCTGCACGCGGGCGTTCGCCAGGCCCTTCTGCTCCGAGCCCGCGGCCTCGGCGAGCAGCTTCTCGCGCACCGCGGCGGCCTGCGCCTGGCCCTGCTTCTCGATGACGGAGGCCTCGGCCTCCTTCACGCGCACCTGCGCCATGCCCAGCTTCTCCGTGGCGACGGCGTCCGCCTCACGCACGCGCACGCTGGCGAGGCCCTCGGCGGCGGACTCGGCCTGGATGCCCTCGGCCAGCCGCATCTTCGCCTTCGCCTGCTTGTCCGCGGCCTCCAGGTCGGCTTCGGCCAGGGTCAGCTTCTCCTTGGCGAGGAACACGGCGATCTTCGCGCTCGCGTCCGCGGCCGTGACGTCCTTGACGGAGGCCTCTTCCGCGTGCGCCTGGGCGGTGATGATGACCGCCTCCTTGGTGCGCTTGGCCTCCGCCGTCACGCGCAGGTCCTTGATGTTCTCCTCTTCCTGGGCGACGGTCTTCTCCACCGCGATGCGGGCGCGGACCACGTCGGCGATGGCCTTCTTCTCCGACTCCAGCGCCTTCTCCTTCGCGATGCGCTGCAGCTCCGTCTCGCGCTCGCGGTTGATGGCCTCCAGGGCGCGGTCCTTCTCCACGCGCTCGGACTCCACGCCCACCACGCGCTCGCGGTTCTTCTGCGCCACCTGCACCTGGCGCTGCTTGTTCTCCTCGTTGATGGCGATCTCTTCCTCCGCCTTGATGCGCGCCAGCTGCGCCTTGGCGAACTCCTCGCTCTTCACGCGGTCGGCCTCGGCCGTCTCACGCGCCTGGATGCTGTCGATCTCGCGGCGCTGCTTGGCGGCCGCCTCCTCGCGCTGACGCTCGAGGGAGAAGATGGCCTCGTCGGCCTCCACGTTGCGCTTGGTCACCGCCAGGCGCTCGGTCTGGCGCAGCTCGTTGGTGAAGACGTTCTGCTCGGTGGTGAGCTGGGTGATCTTCCGGATGCCCTGCGCATCCAGGATGTTGTCCTTGTCGAGCATCTCCACCGGGGTCTGCTCGAGGAAGTCGATGGCGCAGTCCTCCAGCATGTAGCCGTTGAGGTCCCGGCCGATGGTCTCCACCACCTTGTCCTTGATCTCCTCGCGCTTGGTGTAGAGCTGCTCGAAGTCGAAGGACTTGCCCACCGTCTTGAGGGCCTCGGAGAACTTGGCCTCGAAGAGGTTCTCCAGCGTCTCATGGTCGGAGGCGCGCGCGCAGCCGATGGACTGGGCCACCTTGAGCACGTCCTCGCGCGTCTTGTTCACCCGCACGAAGAAGGTGACCTTGATGTCCGCGCGGATGTTGTCCTGGCAGATGAGGCCCTCCTTGCCGCGGCGGTCGATCTCGACCGTCTTCAGCGAGATGTCCATCACCTCCGCGCGGTGGACGATGGGCAGCACCACGGCGCCGGTGAAGGTGACCGTGGGCTCGGTCTTCATGGTGTTGACGATGAGCACCTTGCCCTGATCCACCTGTCGGTAGAACTTGGCCACGCTGACGAAGATGCCGAAGAGGATGATGATGCCGCCGCCGATGATTGCTGCCAGGCTGATGGGATCCATGGCCTATCCTGTGAAGTCCGTTGGGCGGGCCTAGTTCCAAGCACTCGGGGTCCCCCGCGAAAGCCACCCGGTGCCGATTGTCGCGCCCGTCCGGAGGAGCCCGGAGGACGCCAATGTTCATCGCTGGGCGCGGGCTCGCGCGATGGCCGCTGCCTTGAGCGGATCGCGCAGCTGCTCCATTTCCTCGGGCAGCAGCCAGTCCACCGGCTCCACCTCGTAGACGCCCCGCTCCGCGTCGTAGCCGAGGATCAGCGCCGGCTGGCCGCGCTTGAGCTGGTTGGGCTTGTCACAGAAGACATTGAGGATGAGGCCCGCGCCCCCATCGTCGAAGGTGGCGTGGCCGTCCTTCGCGGTCACGCTGCCGCTGGAGATGGTGCACACGCGGCCCATCAGCGCCTCGCGGCCCGGGGCCCTCTTGGCGATGAAGATGGGGCGCAGCGGCCGCACCGCGAGCCCGCCCACCACCGTGCCCACCGCGGCGCAGCTCAGCCCCAGGCCCGTGCTGACGAGCCACGCGGGCAGCATGGAGAGCGCCGAGTGCGTGGCCTGTCCGCTGAGCAGCGACAGCGACCAGGAGAGGAACACCACCAGGCTCACCGACACCGTGACAGGGATGCCGCCAAAGCCCAGCGCCGCGAGCAGGCCGGTGGCGGCCTCCGCGTCGTGCAGGTGCGAGTGGCCCGCGTGGTCGACCCCATGCCCCGCGACGGCCTTCGCGCCGCCTTCCAGCAGGCCCGACGTCGCCTTGGCCCCGCCCTCGAAGGCGCCGCTCACCGCCTTGGCGCCGCCCTCCAGGTCCACGTCGCCGTCCAGCAAGTCGATGCCCGCCGCGCCGACGATGACGCACAACCAGTAGGCCAGCACCACTCCCAGGAGGATGGTGAAGATGGCGGTCGGGAACGCCAGCAGGGCGTCAAGGAAGGTCGTCATGCCTCGGGAATGAAATTGGAGGTGGGAGTCGCAACGAACTCTAAGCGACTGCACCCCCATCCGAAAATGCCACCCGGGGCTTTTCTGGCCGGCTGCCCTCCGTGCCGACAGGGGGCAACCGGATTGCCGCCCCGGCGTGGGCTGCGCACTACAGGGGGGCGATGCACGCCCATGCCGCCGTCTCAGAAACCGAGCGCGCTCCTCGCTCGTTCCGCCGGGGAACGACGCAGCTGGAGCGGCTGCGTCAGCGCGGTCACCGGAGGCTGGGGACGATGAAGCGCGGCTTCCGCTACGTGGACGCGCGAGGCCGCGCTGTGTCCCCCGCGGAGCGAGCGCGCATCGACGCGCTGCGCCTGCCGCCCGCCTGGACGGACGTGTACATCTCGCCCAGCGCATCCGCGCGCCTCCAGGCGGTGGGCAGGGACGGCGCGGGGCGCTGGCAGTACCGCTACAGCGAGGCGCACACGCAGAAGCAGCGCGACGCGAAGTACCAGCGCATCGTGAGCTTCGCGCAGGCGCTGCCGAAGATGCGGCGCCAGGTGAACATGGACCTGCGCAAGCGGGGCCTGGGCCGGGAGCGCGGGCTCGCGGGGATGCTGCGCATCCTGGGCACCTGCTTCATCCGCCCGGGCAGCGAGCGCTACGCGGAGGAGCACGGCAGCTTCGGGCTGGCCACGCTGCGGGCGAGGCACGTGAAGGTGCATGGCGACACGGTGGTGTTCGACTACCCGGGCAAGTCCGGCGTGCGGCAGCACCGCGAGCTGAAGGACCGGCGCGTGGCGACGCTCGTGCGGCAGCTGTTGAAGGTGCCCGGGCGCGACGTCTTCAAGTTCGTGCTCGACGACGGCGCGGTGGTGGACGTGCGGCGCCGGCACATCAACGAGTACATCCAGCAGGTGATGGGCCCAGGCTACAGCGCGAAGGACTTCCGCACCTGGGCGGGCACGCTGATCTGTGCCTGCGCGCTGGCGCGCGCCCGCGAGCGGGTGAAGGCGGACGGCGACGGCGGCCCGGTGAAGAAGACGGTGCTCAAGAAGAGCATGGTGGCCGCGGTGAGAGAAGCGTCCGAGCAGCTCGGCAACACGCCCGCGGTCGCGAAGGCGTCGTACATCTACCCGTCCGTGCTCGTCATGTTCGAGCGGGGCCAGGTGGTGGACCGCTACTTCGAGTCCGTGGACGAGCTGGCGGCGAGCCCGGGCGAAGGCATGCACTGCTCGGAGAAGGCGCTGCTGCACATGCTGGACATGACGAAGAGCGCCGCGAAGCAGGCCTCCGTGTAGCCACAGGCCCGGCCGGGAGGGAGGCGAGCGGGGGCGGTTCCCCTCTCGCGCGACCCGGGAAGGCGCTAGCGTCCGGTCCGTGCCCGAGTACGTCACCCACCGCCACGCCCTGCCCCGCGCCGAGCTGGAGTCCCTGGGGGACGCCCTGCTCGGCTCGCGGTTCGTCGCGCGCAGTCCGCTGATGGGGACGTTCCGCGCGAGCCGGGGCTTCGCGTTCGTCTTCACGCGAGAGGGCCGCGCGACGCTGGAGGCCCGCTTCCCGTTCCTGTCCGTCTTCCTGCGCCGCATCCTCGACGAAGACAGGGCGCTCGGACTCCTGCCGTGGACGCAGCGCTGGTTCGGCCGTCGTGACACGCGTCCGCGTCCCAATGCCTTCTATCTGAACCTGCTGCTGCTGGACGCGGGCACTGCGGTGGGCCGCCACATCGACGCGACGCTCCAGGAGCCGAGCGGCGTGCCGGACGCGACGCCCGAGCACGTGAGCGTCCTGTACCTGCGCGTCCCCGAAGGAGCGAAAGGCGGCGCGCTGCGGCTGCTGCGCGACAACCAGCTCCAGGGCGAGGTGCGGCCCCGGCCGGGCCTGCTGGTCCACTTCCGGGGAAACCTCCAGCACGAGGTCCAGCCCTTCACCGGCGGCCCGGAAGGGGCCCTCCGCGCGAGCCTCGTCTGCGAGCAGTACGCCTTCGCGGAGGACGTGCTCCCCCGGCTGCCAGCGTTCCGCATCCAGTCCAAGGCGGGCTTCTCCGCCTACCTGGAGGCCCAGCGTGAGCGCGACGGTGCGGCCCCTTCCGTGGGCACGCTGGAGGAATGAGCGCCCCCGCTCCTGGAGCGTGCGGCCGCGCGGGCTGACCACCGCTTGCGCCCACCCGGCACCATCCCAAGTCTTGAGGTTCACCTTTCGGACGGGAGGACGACCATGGCGGGCAAGAAGCTGGAGGGCTACGGCGAGACCAGTGAGCAGCGCCAGCGACACCTGGAGAACGACGAGTTCTCCGAGCGGGCACCCCAGACCCCCGAGGAGTTGGAGGAAGCGCGCTCCGAACCGGAGGACGGCCACCAGGTGGTGACGCTCCATCCGCTGGAGTCGGACGTCCCGGACAACGAGCGCTGAGCCTTTCCTCGCACCGGACTGCTAGGGTCCGCGCCCGCGATGAGCCAGAGCCTGACCCTGCTTGCCGGCCCCGACGCCCTGCGCATCCTCTGGGAGCGAGGGCTGCGCGCGGAGGACGTGGACATCCTCCCGGGCGCTTCCGGTGGCCCGAAGTGGCTGGGGCTGGAGGGGATCGACCGCGTGCTGTTCGGCGAGTTCCTCCAGCAGCCGCGCACCCGGCCGCTGCACCTCATCGGCAGCTCCATCGGGAGCTGGCGGCTGGCGTGTCTGGCGCAGAAGGACCCGGTGGCCGCGCTCAAGCGCTTCGCGGACGCATACCTGGAGCAGCGCTATCCGCCCAAGCCTCCGCCCGCGCTCGTCAGCGAGAGGAGCGCGACGATCCTGGATGCCCTCCTGGGGCCGGACGGCATGGACGAGATCCTCGCGCACCCATGGGCACGGCTGCACGTGGTGACGACCCGGTGCAGGGGACTGCTGGCGGCGGAGCAGTCCAGCGTGCAGCTCGCGGGCTTCGTGCTGGGCGCGCTGGCGAACGCGGTGAGCCGCCGGACGCTCGGGCTCCACATGGAGCGAGTCATCTTCCACACCGCCGGGGACTCCAGTCCCTTCGCAGGGCTCAAGGACCTGCCGTCGGTCCACCGTCCCCTCTCCCGCGACAACTTGCGCCCGGCGCTCATCGCATCCGGCTCCATCCCGATGGTGCTCGCGGGCGTCCAGGACATCCCGGGTGCACCGGCCGGGACGTACCGGGACGGCGGTGTCGTCGACTACCACCTGGACGTCGACTACGGCGTGGGCGATGGGCTGGTGCTCTATCCGCACTTCTACCCGTACGTGGTGCCCGGCTGGTTCGACAAGTCGCTCAAGTGGCGCCGCGCGGGCCCCCTCAACTTCCGCCGCGCGCTGCTCATCACGCCGTCACCCGCGCACCTCGCGCGGCTGCCCGGTGGGCGCATCCCGGACCGTTCCGACTTCACGGAGATGCAGGCCGACGACCGAATCCGCGCGTGGAAGCAGGTGCTGACCGAGGGCGACCGCATGGCCGATGAGCTGCGCGAGTTGCTCGCGTCCGGCCGCATCGCGGAGCACGTCCAGCCGCTGGGTTGATCAGCCGCGGCGCGGCAGTCGCTCCAGGTCGTCGCGCTGGGAGCGGCTCTCCGCGCGGAGCGTCCGAAGCTCGGTCCCCAATGAGCGCAGCAGCTTGTCGAGCTCCGCCTCGTCGGGCGTGAGCGTGGCCAAAGCGACGCGCCAGCTACCATGCCGCAAGAAACCCCCGCCCCTGCCCGTCGAAGCGAGGCGCGCGCCCAGACGCTGAAAAGCGAAAGGGCCCCGGCGTTTCCACCGAGGCCCTCTCTCAAGTTGCGGGGGCAGGATTTGAACCTGC
>JAFADT010000438.1 GCA_023424585.1 Pseudomonadota bacterium | reverse complement strand
ACCCGCGACAGCTCGTCCGGATCGAACGGGCGGATGCCGTACAGCGCGCGGTACAGCGCCGCGCAGAAGCTGAACTGGTCCGACCGCGAGTCCAGCAGCTCGCCCCGGAACTGCTCCGGAGACATGTACGCGGGCGTGCCCATCACCAGCCCCGCCTGCGTGAGCTGCGAGCCCAGCGGCGAGTCGTCCCCCACCGGCCGCGTGCGCTCGCCGTCCTCGTCGTCGTCCGCCACCTCGCCCATGGGCCGCGCCAGCCCGAAGTCCGTGACGTAGACGCGCCCGTCCTTGCCCACCAGCACGTTGGCTGGCTTGAAGTCCCGGTGCACCAGCCCCGCCGCGTGCGCCGCCTCCAGGCCCCGGCCCGCCGCCAGGTACTTGTCCAACAGCTCCTGCCACGTCCGCGGCCTCGCCTTCGTCCAGTCCCGCAGCGTGCCGCCGTCCACCAGCGCCATCGCCACGTAGATCTGCTGCTCCCACGGCCCCACCTCGAAGACGGGGATGACGTTGGGGTGGGAGATGCGCGCCATCGCCTGCGCCTCGCGCAGCAGCCGCGCCCTCCCCTGCTCCAGGTCCTCGTGGCCGCCCTTCACGCGCAGGAGCTTCAGCGCCACCTTGCGGTCCAGGTCCGGATCATACGCGGCGTACACCACGCCCATGCCCCCCTGCCCCAGCACCTTCAGCGGGACGAACCGGCCCACCTGTCGCGAGGCGAGCCGCTGCGCCTCGCCCCCCGCCCCCCGCGAGGGCGCCGACGCCTCCGCCCCACCCCGCCCCGTCGCGGGCGCGCCGCCTCGGCCCGTACCGTAGGATTCTCGCGACGTCGAAACGCGCGGCGCGGAGCCAGGCGCGGAAGGCCCGTCGTCCCTGTCATGCCGGTTCGCCATGGGTCCAGTGTACCCCTCATTCCAGGATTCCATGGTTCTTCGGGCCGGCGGCCGGCCCGGTTGCTTCGGAAATCATGCACTTCCGTCAAAAGCCGTGATCCAGAAGCAACCTCCAAAGTCCTGCGCGGATAATGCGGGAGGAAAAAGACCCAGACGCGACAGGAGACGCCTCATGGCCCTCGGTATTGGCTCCAAGCTCGATTCGGTCATGGCCCGCATCCGCCAGGCCACGGAGCAGGCCCGCGCCGAGATGGCGGCGGCCGCCCAGTCCGTGCAGGAGCCGCTGCCGGACGCGCCGGATGCCAAGCCGCTCAACGCCGCGGAAGGCCGCTACCTGGACTCCTTCGAGGAGGAGCGCGCCAGGAAGATGGGCCTGCCGGCGCTGGCCGCGCCCCCGCCGCCGGGCACGGAGCCCGCGGCCAACGCCGTCCCCACCAACGAGGCGACGCAGGCCCAGAAGGAGCAGGGCTGGAACGCGCCCGAGACGACCGTCGCGCAGACGAGCAAGAAGGGCTGCGCCGAGGCCACCCTCACCTACCTGGAGCAGTCCAGCGCGGAGGAGTCGGCCCCGCTGACGCAGCAGGAGGCGCGGGAGCAGGTCCGCAACAAGGCGGACACGCTGAGCACGTCCGTGAAGGACCGCGTGGACGTGAACCTGGATGACGGCGCGACCCCGGACGAGATGGGCGCGATGCTGGGCAGCATGGGCATCAAGGTCACCAACGGCTTCGACGAGTGCGACACGGACGCGCTGAGCGGCGCGCTGAAGAACGGGCAGATGGCCCTGGCGCTGGTGGACTCCAACGCGCTGCTCAACACGACGCTGGCGGAGGGCGAGAAGGGCCCGGACAGCGGCGAGCTGCACTGGCTCACCATCGACGGCGTGAACCCGGGCAAGAGCAAGGGCACGGACGACGACCTCTACCGCGTGCGCGACCCCGTCAACGGCGCCTACTGGGTGAAGGCCAGCGACCTGAAGAAGAGCATCGCCCAGGCCCAGGAGCAGCACGGCAGCGGCGGCGTGATGACGGTCCAGAAGGACGGCACCGCGAAGACGGACGCGCAGCGCGAGGCCCTGGCCCAAGCCAACCTGGAGCGGACCCAGCCCCTGGGCAAGGGCAACGGCGGCGCCAGCCGGCGCCTCAGCGTGGGCGAGTCCAGCTAGGCCTCCACGCGCGGCCCCGCTGCACCCGACGCCTTCCCCAGCCCCGTGCCTGGGGAGGGCGTTCATACGTGCAGGCGCCAGGGCCAGCCCCGCGACCTGAAGCCCCCACGGGGACGCGCGTCACGAGCCGCCCGTGCTCCCGTGCGCGGGGCTCAGGTGCCGTCGATGAGGCGGTTCGCCAGGTCCGGGCTGAACTGTCCGGCCGGCGTCCCCGGGGCGATGCCGCACGAACCATCCGAGTCCCCCGGCGTCTTCACCCACAGGAGCAGCTCCGCGCCGCCGCCCGTCTGCGACGGGACGCCCAGCTTGCGGCCGGCGGGGTTGCACCACTCGCCGTTGGAGCCGTTGCCGTTGCGGCTGGTGTCCACGACGAACTGCCGCGTGTAGCCGTAGCGGCTGCTCAGCGCGGCGTTCACCGCGTCGCCATACGTGTGGGTCTCCGCGGTGGGATAGAAGTTGGAGACATTGAGGGAGAAGCCGCGCACGTTGCGCACGCCCGCGGACTCCAGGCGCTGCGCCATGGTGTCGGCGCCAATCCAGCGCGCGTTGCCGCCGTCCAGGTACGTCCAGGTGTTGGGCGCGCGGTCGCGCAGCTGCTCGGAGGCGTAGCGGATCAGGCTCAGCCGCGTGGCGCGCTCGGTGTCGTTGGGGAGGCAGTCCAGCTGCGCGACGCCGTCCGGCTCCACGATGACCACCGCCGGCCGGTTGCCAATCGCCGCCGCGAAGGCGCCAATCCACGCGCGGTACGCCTCCGCGCTCCCCGCGCCACCGCTGGAGTGGCTCCCGCAGTCGCGACCGGGGATGTTGTAGGCCACCAGCACGGGCAGCTTGTCCGCCGCGTCCGCCGCGGCCACGAAGCTGGACACCGCCTGGGTGATGTCGCTGTTCCAGTTGCCGAACCAGCGCGCCATCGGCTTCGACGCGATGGACGCATTGATGCGCGCCGCGCGGCCGTCACCGCTGTTGTTGCGCGCCCACACCGCCGGGTTGGAGTTGGGGTCCACGTAGAACCCGCTCGTCATCGCCACCGGGCCGGAGCCGGTGCCGCCCTCCGTGGTGAGCGAGATGTCATCCAGCCGCACGGTGACGGCGCTGGCGCGGCCGCCCAGTTGGAACGTCACCTGCCCCTGCCCCGACGAGAACGAGGACGTGAACGGGAAGGAGAACCGGCGCGACGTGCCGTCCAGGGTGAAGGCCTGGGTGAGCGTGGCCGTGTACGGCGCCACCTCCTGCTGCACGGTCGTCTGCGCGGTGATGGTCGCCGTGGCCGTGGCGGTGAACGCCAGCGTGTACGTCTTCCCGGCGGTGAGCGTCAGGCCGCTCTGCCCGACGATGGCGTCCCACGGGTTGGCCGTGTTCGCCGCCACGTCCACGCGCCACCTGCCGCTCTCCACAGACGACTGCGTGCTGGCGTTGCTCCACCACGGCGCCACCGCGCCGGAGTTGAAGGTGCCGTTGGTGAGCAGCTCCGTGAGCGCGGCCTCCTGCGCCGTCAGCGCCGGAGCCCCGGCCGCGGCCGGCTCAGCGGAGACAGGCGCGGAGGGGCCACAGGCCACGAGCGCGAGCAGCGGAACGAACGACAACCGACGCACGGAACGGGGAGTACGCATGCAGGGGAGCTCCTCACCACGGGGGAGCTCCTTCTTGCGGCGCACCAATCCGGAATACAAGGCTAAACAAGTTTTTCAACTATTGCCGGAATATTACTGGGACGTTCACGGCGGGGGGCCCGCCCTGACGGAGCGGGTCCCTCGTGGCGCGTGGGTCACGGCCCCTGGGGGCCGGGGCTGGAGTTGCCGCCGTCGGTGACGTAGCGCCACCCGCCGTCGGCCTGCCGGCGCCAGACGGTGAGGTACTTCACGTGGTCCACCTCCGGCTGGCCCTGGTCGTTCTTGCTCGTGGCGACGGCGCGGCCCACCGTGTACGCGAGGTCACCGGAGCCCGCCGCGTCCCCCAGCACCGGCTCCCAGCGCAGGTCGATGGCCTCCAGCGTGAACGGCGCATACGCCTTCGCGATGGCCTCCCGGCCGAAGATGCCGGCGGACCCGAGCGGCAGCACCGCGTCCTCCGCCGCGTAGGCGGTGAAGGCCTTGCCCATGCCCTCCGTCGTGGACCGCTCGGAGAACGCGCGGTCCGCGGCCTTCGCCTCCTCCAGCACCTGCGCGGGCGCGAGCGCGCGCGGCGCCGGGGCCGGCAGCGTG
>JAFADT010000329.1 GCA_023424585.1 Pseudomonadota bacterium | reverse complement strand
CCCTGGCGGCCTGCTGCGCGGCCTGCGCCAGCTTCGTGGGCGTCACCACGTTGGGGGGCTCGTTGACCAGGTCGCGCGCCCAGTTGACGGCCTCCGCCAGCTTCAGGCCCAGCTGGAGCGCGTCGTCCAGCGCGCGCGACCGCTCCGTGCCCTCGGGCAGGGACAGCGTGGCGCGGCCCAGCCTGGCGGCGCCCTTGTCCTCGCGCGCGGAGGACTTGTACTTGTCGAAGCGGTAGACGCCCAGCTTCAGGCCCTCCACCACCGCGCGCACGGCCGTGGCCGCGTCGTCCGTGGCGGGCACGCGGAAGCCGATGGCCGTGGCCTTCAGCCGCTGCGCCGTCTTCGCCGCGCGGCCCGCGGCCAGCCGCAGCACCTCCGGCTGGAAGCGCGCGCGGTTGCCCAGGCCCAGCAGCAGGACGCGATCCGCGCCCAGCTTCCCCAGGGTGTGCAGCAGGAAGGACTGATCCACCTTGCCCTTGAAGCCCTCCTGGGTGGCGGCGGCGCGCAGCTTCCCCTCCAGGGCCGAGTCCGCGGCCTTCAGCGGCGCGGGGGCGGAATCACCCAGCTCGCCCTCGAAGAGGGGGATGACGAGCAGCTCACCGCTCACCGGTGCGGCTTCACCGGAGACGAGACTGAATTGCATGGCGACGTGGACTCCTGGGACGAAGAGGGAGGGGGTGATCCGAGGGGCGCGACTGTAGACGCGCTGCGTGTTGCTCGCAAAGCGCTGGTTGCCACTCCGGCATTGCAATGACCGGGCGTGCTGGATAGCTGTGCACTCCCAATGCCCACCCTGCTGCTGCATCTGACGGCCATCGAACGGTTGGCCGCCCACCCGGACGGGCTCCCCGCCGACTGGGTGCGCGCGTTGTCCGAGGACCTGCCGTACGCGCGCTTCGGCGCGGCGCTGCCGGATCTGCCGCTGTGCGCCGGCGTGCGCGGGGGGCTGGGCGCGCTGATGCGGCCGGAGGCTGACTGGCCCCTCTTCGCGCGGCTGTACCACGAGCGCGCCCCGGTGGGCCTGGGCCTGAAGATGGCGGAGCTGGTGGCCTCGGGCGCCCTCGTGGGCACGGAGGCCGGCCTGGCCATCCTCGCCGGCTACTTCACGCACCTGAGCCTGGACCGGCGCCTCCACCCGCTGGTGGATCAGCTGGTGCTGCGCCACCGCCGCCGGGGCGAGCGCGCCTGGGACGCGCGGCGCCAGGTGGAGTGGGCCCAGACGCTCTTCTTCCTGCGCGAACAGGACGGCGCGGACGGGGTGGGGACGGCGCGGCTGCGGGAGAAGTTCCAGGTGGTGAAGAGCCCCGGCATCCCGCTGCGCGGCATCGGGCGGGGCATCTACGAGCTGGTGCGGCTGGCGTCCCAGGAGCGCGTGGGCCAGGCCCCCACGAAGGCGGAGCTGGACGGCTGGGTACGCGGGCTCTACGTCTCCGGCCTCTTGCTCTCCAGCCCGCTGGGGCGCGTGCGCGCGCTGCCCGCGTTCTCACAGCTCTCCTTCCAGGAGCTGTACCGGAATGATCACTTCGACTTCGCGCGGGAGCTGGACGCCGCGCTGGAGGTGACGCGCGGGCTCCTCCGCAAGCTGCACGGCTACATGGCGCGCGGCACCTACACGCCGCGCACGCGCGCGCGGTTCCTGGAGGAGTTTCCAGAGGGGACGCTGGGCGCCACCGCCGCGCAGTGAACGGAGCCACACGGCCCGCGTCGCGGTGCCGCGTCCGCGTGCAGGGCGTCCAACCGAACGAGCAGGTTGCCCTCGGGGGCGAGCCGCTATCCGAAGCGAGGAGTGCCTCCTATCCTCGATAGGGAATGACGGTCTTGCTCCTCATGGCGGCGGGTGTGTTGGCGGGTGGGCTGGGGGCGCTCCTGGGCATCGGGGGCGGCATCGTCCTGGTGCCGGTGCTGGTGTTGGGTTTTGGAATCCCGCTGGAGCAGGCGGTCCCCGCGAGCCTGATGTGCGTGGTGGCCAACTCCTGCGCCGCCGCCGCCAGCTACGTGGAGAACAAGCTGAGCGACCTGCGGCTGGGGTTGACGCTGGAGCTGGCCACGGTGATGGGGGCCATCGCCGGAGGGCTCGTCGCGGCCTTCGTGGCGGAGGCGATGGTGGCCGTGGTGTTCGGCCTCTTCACCCTCTTCGTCGCGCTGCAGATGATGCTCCTGCGCAACCCCCTCCGGGAGCCCGCGACGACGTCCAACTACGTGCCCGGCAACTACCCGCTGGGCATCTCCGGTTCGTTCGTGGCGGGCGGCCTGTCCGCGCTCCTGGGCGTGGGCGGCGGCCCGCTGAAGGTCCCGCTGATGACCTACGGCATGCGCGTGCCGTTCAAGGTCGCCAGCGCCACCAGCAACCTGATGGTGGGCGTCACCGGCGCCGCCAGCGTCGCGGCCTACGCGTGGCGCGGCCAGCTGAACCTCGGGCTCGTGGCGCCGCTCGTCGTCGGGGTGCTGGCCGGGGCCTCCGTGGGCAGCAGGCTGATGCTGAGGACGCCGACCGCGGTGCTCAAGAAGCTCTTCGCGGTCGTCCTGTTGGTCGTGGCCGGACAGATGTTGTGGAAGGGAGGGGAGGGGTTGTGGCCGAGCGTATGGAAATGAGTGAAGCGGAGCCTGAGCTACCCGGTGTCCACCCGTCGGTGATGATTCCGGAGGCAGGACCCCCTCGTCGTCACGCGCGGGCGACGACGGTGGCGTTGGACGCGGAGCTCCACGAGGAGCTCCCGCATGAGCCCATCACCCAGCCGGAGGCGCTCCCACGCGAGCGCCGGGGAGCCAGGCGGCTCGCCGCCGGCGAGCGGTGGATCGCCCGCGTGCTGCGCGCCGGGGCCGTGGCGAGCGGGTGCATGTTCATCGCCTCGCTGGGGCTGGAGCTGCTGCCGCGCGACGAGTCCGTGCACGTGGCCATCGACCTGCTGCGCAAGGGCGCGGCGTCCATGCTGCTGGTGACGCCGGTGGCGCGGTTGGCGATGGCGGGCACGCTCCTGGGCCTGCGCGGCGAGTGGCGCTACGCCGCCATCGCCGCGGGCGTCATCGGGTTGCTCGCGCTGGCGGTGGGCGCGGGCTTCCAGGCCTGACGCGGGGCCGGAGGAGACCCAGCCGCGCGCGGGGCTACACGCCGCGCGCGGCGAAGTGCGCGAGGACGTTCTTCACCTTCGCCACCTCGTCGTGCTGCTTCAGGTCCTCGTACATGGGCAGCACGGCCTCGAACTGCTCGCGGGCCGCGGCGTAGTCCTGGAGGTAGTAGCAGGACAGCCCCAGGTCCCAGCGGGCGCGGGCCTCGTAGACGTGGTCGTGCAGCTCCCCGTACACGTCCACCGCGCGCAGCAGGTGCGGCCGCGCGTTGTCGTGGTGGCCCAGCAGGCCCTCCGCCTCGCCCAGCAGCAGGTGCCCCAGCGCGAGCGCGTCCGGGTCCTCGCCCTGCTCCAGCAGCGGCACGGCCTCCAGGAAGCGCTTGCGGGCCGGCTCGTACTCGCCCTTGGCCATGCGCAGGTCGCCGATGTCCAGCAGCAGCCGCGCCATGCGCTCCGTGTTGCGCGTCTGGCGGAAGAGGATGAGCGCCTCCTGGTACTTCTCCTCGGCGCCGTCCACCTCGCCCATGGCGCGCAGGGACTCGCCGATGCAGGCGCGCGCGAGCGCCTCGCCCTCGCGGTCGCGCGACTCGTTGAAGAGCAGGGCGGCGGTGGCCATGTGCTCGATGGCGCCCTTGTGATCCTCGAAGTAGGCCTTCACCACGCCCAGGCCGAAGAGGGCCTGCGCCTGGCCGGCCTTGTTGCCCGCGGTCTTGAAGAAGCCGTAGGCCTCCTCGTAGTGCTCGCGGCTCTGCGCGTGGTCCTCCAGCATCCCGTACAGCTCCGCGAGCGCCACCAGCCCCTGGCCCACCTCCGCGGGCGAGCCGGTGATGCGCAGCGGGGCGAGCGCGTTCTTCTGCTTCTGGATGGCGTCGGCGATGTGGGCGCGTTCGTTGTCGGACGGGTGCATGTCAGTTCTCGTGAACCTTGCGGCGGCGGGCGCCCCTGTCCAACGAATCGTGCTTCTCGCTGGATTCAGCGCCGTTGCCAGGGCCTTCCGCGTTTCCGTTGCGCTCGCCCTTCTCCTTCTCGTGGACGAGCAGCGGGGAGAAGAAGCAGTCCTTCTTCGTGTACTCGTCGAAGGCGAAGGCGAAGCGGTAGCTGGCGGCCGCGCGCTGGTTGCAGTCCGTGCGCTCGCAGAAGCGGCAGGAGATGCCGCTGGGGATGGCGTCCTTGCGCAGGTCGTTGGTGGGCAGGCCGTACGCCAGGTACTTCGCGTTCTCCGCGTGCGTGCCCAGGCCGATGGAGTACGCCGTGCCCTTCACGATGGAGCCTTCGATGGGCTGCAGCTGCACCTTCGCGAAGCAGAAGTACGTCGTGCCGTCCGGCATGATGGAGTACTGGCGCGTGATCTGCGACGGGTTGAGGAACGCCAGGTGCACCGCCCACTTCGCGCAGGAGCCGCCGCCGGACGCGAAGCGGATGCCGGTGCCGCTGTAGCGCTTGGAGATGTTCCCCGCGATGTCCGCGCGCAGGAAGTGGAAGGGCAGGCCCTGGCGCTTGGGGTCGGACAGGTTGCAGATGCGGTGGGCCACCGTCTCGTAGGTGGTGCCGAAGATGTTGGAGAGCAGCTCCACGTCGTAGCGCGTGCGCTGCACCTCCTTGAAGAACTCGCCGTAGGGCAGCATCAGCGCGCCGGCGAAGTAGTTCGCCAGGTTCACCTTGATGAGGCGCTCCGTCTCCCCGTGGCGCATGCGGCCCGCGCCCAGGATGCGCTCCACCAGCTTCTCGCGGTCCATCACCATCAGGCCGATGGACGCGGCCACCTGGAACTTCAGCGGCTGCTCCGTGAGGTCCGGCGACAGCGTGAGCGTGCGCGCGTCCAGGTCCAACCGGCGCACCACGGAGGAGCCGCTGGCCGCGCGCTCGATCTGCACCTTGAAGTCGAAGCGCTCCTCCAGCATGCGGATGAGCTGGCTGCTGGTGAGCTGCTGCTCCAGGCGGAAGTCGCGGCGCAGTCCCTCCGCCTGCTCCTCCAGCTCCGGGAAGTAGTTGCGGTGCTTCTCCAGGAAGTCGCTGACCTCGTCGAAGGGCGAGTAGTCGAAGCGCACGCCCGGCGTCGTACCGCCCAGGCCGGAGGTGGAGCCCTGCGTGCGCGTGCGCTCCTCCACGTTGAGCTGCGCGAGCACGTTCTCCAGCTGCGTGCGCGTGTTCTTGTAGAGGTTGAACAGGGCCGCGACGGTGCCGGCCAGCTTCGGCTCCGCGGACAGCGACTGGAGCGACTCCGAGTCGATGTCCAGGCTCTTGAGGAGCGGCTCGTCGAGCAGCTTCGCCAGGGCCTCGTCCACGCGGCCCTCGCCCAGCGTGGACATGAACTGCTCGGGGTCCTGCTCGAAGTAGCGCAGCGCCTTCCACAGCAGCGGGAAGGGCATCACGCGCTTGCCCTTCTCGATGAGGTTCAGGTACGCGGGGGACACCCCCAGGTCCTTGGCCGCGTCCGCCTGCTTGATGTTGCGTTGCAAGCGCAGGCCCCGAAGCTTCAGCCCCACGTTCGCGTTCAGAGCGTTGTCGTTGTTCATGGCTCCAACCCCCGGCGGGCCGCGTCAGGAGGCGCGCTCCGACGCCGGGTCTCTGGAGCCACTCTGCAAATCGATTTACCGATTTGCAATCAACGTTTTCGCTCCGCCGGGGCGCTGTCCCGCAGGCGACGCGCGAAGGGTTGACTGCCCCCACCCTGGGCGTACAGGGACGTAATCCCATGTAATCACGGGGCTTTCAGGCACCCCGGGTGTGCGGCGCCGGCGCCCGCGCACCGCGCTGTCAACCCTTGACTGACGCGGCGCGATATCACTGGGGAAAAGTCAGTAAAAGGGCGCCAGATTTTTTACAGATTATGAACGGGGGTCCTGGAGTCGCTGGAAGACGAGCGCGACGTTGGTGCCGCCGAAGCCGAAGGAGTTGCTCATCACGGCGGTCACGCGCGTCTCGCGGGCGGTGTTGGGCACGCAGTCGAGGGGGATGCGCGGGTCCTGGTGCTCCAGGTTGATGGTGGGGGGCAGCACGCCGCGGGTGAGGGCGAGGATGCTGATGACGGCCTCGGCGGCGCCCGCCGCGCCGTTCATGTGGCCCGTCATGGACTTGGTGGAGGAGATGGCCAGCTGCCTCGCCGCGTCGCCGAACACCCTGGCGACGCCCTCCATCTCCAGCACGTCGCCGATGTCCGTGGAGGTCCCGTGGGCGTTGAGGTACCCGATGTCCGAGGGGGCGAGGCGCGCGTCCTTCATGGCGGCCCGCATCGCGCGCTGGGCGCCGTCGTGGCCGGGCGCGGGCGAGGTGACGTGGTAGGCGTCGGAGCTGGCGCCGTAGCCCGTCAGCTCCGCGAGGATGCGGGCCCCCCGGGCGCGGGCGTGCTCGTACTCCTCCAGGATGAGGATGCCCGCGCCTTCCGCGAGCACGAAGCCGTCGCGGTCCCTGTCGAACGGGCGGCTCGCGGCCTGGGGGGCGTCGTTGCGGTTGGACAGGGCCTTCATCGCGGCGAAGCCGCCCACGCCCAGCATGGAGATGGGGGCCTCCGCGCCGCCGGCCAGCGCCACGTCGAACTCGCCGCGCTGGATGCCGCGCATCGCTTCGCCAATGGCGTGGGCGCTGGTGGAGCACGCGGAGTTGGTGGACCAGGACGGGCCCTTGATGCCGTGGCGCATGGAGATGTAGCCGGGCGCCATGTTGATGATCATCTGGAGGATGAAGAAGGAGCTGATGCGGTCCGGCCCCTTCTCCAGCGCCTTGCGGTGGGTCTCCTCCAGGCTGCCGATGCCGCCGATGCCGGAGCCGATGATGGCCGCCACGCGCTCGGCGTTCTCCTCGGTGATGACCAGCCCCGCGTCCGCGATGGCCATGTCCGACGCGGCCACCGCGAACTGCGCGAAGCGGTCCATGCGGCGCACCTCGCGCCGTTCGAGGTAGGCCTCCGGGTTGAAGCCCTTCACCTCGCCGGCGAAGCGGCAGTCGAGCGCGCTCGCGTCGAAGAGGGTGATGGGCCCCACGCCGCTCTTGCCGTTCACCAGCGCGTCCCAGCTTGGCTCCACGCCGATGCCACACGGGCTGATGAGCCCCATTCCCGTCACGACGACGCGCCGCTGTCCCATCGCGAGCTCCTTGACTCCAGGCATTGACCGGGATGGTATTATGACCATCCTTCCATGAGTTCAAGCCCGAGGGAGCCCGATGAGCGAGCAGGCAGGGGATCCGCGCACGCGGACGGTGACGTGGAGGGACCCCCGGGAGGGGGCCTCCGCGGCGAAGAAGCTGTCGGGCCTGGAGTACCTGCGCGCCATCCAGCGCGGTGAGCTGCCGGCGCCGCCCATCGCGGAGCTGATGGGCTTCACGCCGGTGGAGGTGGAGGAGGGGCGGGTGGTGTTCGCGGTGGAGCCGGGCGAGCACCACTACAACCCCATCGGGATGGTGCACGGCGGGCTGGCCGCGACGCTGATGGACTCGGCGATGGGGTGCGCCATCCACACGATGCTGCCGGTGGGCGCGGGCTACACGACGCTGGAGCTGCACGTGAACTACGTGAGGGGCATCGCGCACGACACGGGGCCGCTGCTGTGCAGGGGCGAGGTCATCCACCTGGGCGGCCGCGTGGCGACGGCGCAGGGGCGGCTGGTGGACGAGCAGGGCACGCTCTACGCGCACGGCACCACGACGTGCATGGTGTTCCGGCCGCCGGGCGCGGCCGGCAAGGAGTAGGGGCGATGCGCTACACCGCCGAGCACAAGCAGGCCACGCACGCGCGCATCCTCGCGGCGGCGGAGCGGCTGTTCCGCGCGGAGGGCTTCAGCGGCGCGAGCGTGGAGCGGGTGATGCGGGCCGCGGGCCTGACGGTGGGCGGCTTCTACGCGCACTTCGCCTCCAAGGAGGCGCTGCTCGCGGAGTCGCTGCGCGCCTTCATGCAGGCGCGCAGGACGCGTTGGCTCGAGGGGTTGGGTGAGGTGCGGGGGACGGAGTTCCTGGAGCGCTTCGCGCGGCGCTACCTGGGGCAGTACGACCGGGACACGGGGGACACCACGTGCATGATGCCGTCGCTCCTGTCGGACCTGACGCGCGCCACGCCGGAGGTCCAGGCCGCGTTCGGAGAGGGGCTGGAGGACCTGGTGGGCGAGGCCCAGGCGCAGGTGCCCGCGCGCGAGGGCGCGACGCCGCGACAGCAGATGCTGGCGACGGTGGCGCTGTGCTTCGGCGCGATGACGCTCGCCCGGGCCACCGCGACGCAGCCGCTGGCGGAGGAGATCCTGGACGCGGCGCGCGCGCTGCTCATCGCGGGTGCGCCCGGGGGGGAGGGGAGCGCCAGGAACGACTCACCCCGCACGGCTCACGCGCGCGCGGCGGCGCCCCGGCGGCTCCCCGCCTCGCGCAAGGAGGCGCCTTCCCGGAAGCGCCGTGTCGGCGCCATCGCGGGGGCGGGGAGCGCTCCCGCGCGCCGGGTCCGCTCGGCGCGGAAGAAGCCTCTCTAGGCGGACGTCCCGCCGGCGCGACCTCCAGCGCTCCGCATTCCGGGCTGGACGGCATGGGGCCCACCGTGGAGTCCTGTCGCGCGGACCGTGGACCGCGGGGGCAAGGTGGACGCAATGAAGACGACGGTGGTCCGCGCGGGGTGGGTGGGATGCGTGCTCGCGCTGTCCGCGTGCGCTTCCGCGCTGCTCCCGGCCCCCTGGGCCGAGGCCGCTCCCCTCCGCTACGCCGTCGCGTACACGCGTGACTCCACGCCGCGTCTGGACGTGGAGGTCTTCCTGCCTCGGGGGTTCCCGCGCGAGTTCCTCTTCCGGCAGCCAGGGCGGGTGGTGTCCCTGGCCGTCGTGGACGAGGTCGGCACCCGGTTCGAGGTCTTCCCCAGGGACGGCGTGGTGCGGGTGCCCGAAGGGACGCGCGTCATCCGCTACCACTACCCGCTGGCCTCTTCGCCTCGCGGCGGGGGCCGCCACCTGTTCGGAGGCATGGGCGAGGGGGACGCGTGGCACGTGGCCGGCAAGGCCTATCTGCTGACGCCCGCGCGCGTGACGCCTGGGATGCGCGTGGACCTCACCGTGTCCGGCGCGGACGCGCTCCTGCCCTGGAGGCCCGGTGACGCCGGCGTCTATCACCTGCGCGGCGAGGACCTCATCGACGCGGGCTTCCACGCCTTCGGCGGCAGGCGCTGCGAGGCGCACGTCGGCGCGTCCGAGGTGG
>JAFADT010000310.1 GCA_023424585.1 Pseudomonadota bacterium | reverse complement strand
GCGCTGCGGCCCCGGCTGCATCAGCTGCTCGCGCGCCAGGGCTGGGAGCGGCTCCAGGTCGTGAGCGGTGGCGCCGCGCCGGAAGGCCCCCGCGCCCTCACCTGACCGCGGGCCGCGGCGGGCCGGCAGCGGCGCGAAGCGTGGAGGTCCAAGGGTTCGCGCGTGACGGGGTGCGGCGTTGACGTCGGCCCGACAGGCGAGCATGAGAGACAAAGAGAGGTTCTTCGCATGATGGAAGGCTTGCCCCCCGTCGTCTCCTGGCCGCCCCTCCAGACGCTGATGCGGCTGACGCTCGCGCTCGCGGTGGGCCTGTTCGTCGGGCTGGAGCGCGAGTGGCGCGGCAAGGAGGCCGGCCTGCGCACCTTCGGCTTCGCGGCGCTGCTGGGCGGCATGGGCGGCCTGCTGGGCCCGAGCTTCGCGCTGCTCAGCCTCGCGCTGCTGGGCGTGCTCCTGTGCTTCCTCAACTGGCAGTCGCTGCGCGCCAACGGCGGCGCGGAGCTGACCACGTCCGCCGCGCTGCTCGTCACGGGCTTCACCGGCGTGCTGTGCGGCCTGGGCCACACGGTGACGCCCGCGGCGGTGGGCGTGACGACGGCGGGCCTGCTCGCGTGGAAGGAGCGGCTGGCCACCTTCAGCCACAAGATCACCGCCGAGGAGCTGCGCAGCGCCATCCTGCTGGCCATCCTCGCCTTCGCCATCTACCCGGTGCTGCCCGCGCAGCCGGTGGACCCGTGGGGCCTCATCGAGCCGCGCGCCGCGTGGGTGACGGTCATCCTCATCGCGGCCATCGGCTTCGTGAACTACCTGCTGTGGAAGGTGTTCGGCGCGCACGGCGTGGAGGTGACGGGGTTCCTGGGCGGGCTGGTCAACAGCACCGTCACCGTGGCGGAGCTGGCCAACCGCGTGCGCGAGACGTCCGGGCGCCTGCTCGACGTGGCCTACCGGGGCGTGATGCTGGCCACCGCCGCCATGGCGCTGCGCAACGCCGTGCTGCTGGGGCTGCTCTCCCTCCGTGCGCTGGTGGACTCCGCCATCCCGCTGGTGCTCATCCTCCTGTCCAGCACGGGCCTGGCGCTGGTGCGCTCGCGCGTGGAGGCCACGCCCGGCGCGGAGCCCCCCACCCTGCCCCTGAAGTCGCCCTTCTCGCTGCCGTCCGCGCTGAAGTTCGGCCTCATCTTCCTGGCGCTCCAGGTGGTGGGCACCGTGGGCCAGACGCTGCTGGGCCGCTGGGGCTTCTACGCGGTGAGCGCCGTGGGCGGCCTGGTGTCCAGCGCGTCCGCGGTGGCGTCCGCCGCGTCGCTGTGCGCCAACGGCATCATCTCCCCCACGACGGCGGGCGTGGGCGCCATCATCGCGTCGCTCGCCAGCGCCGCCATCAACTTCATCCTCGTGGCGCGCGTGTCGGAGCAGCGCTCGCTCACGCTGCGGCTGGGCCGGGCGCTGGGCGTCGTGATGGTGCTGGGGCTCGCGGGCGCGTTCGTGCAGACGCGGCTGCCCACGTTCCTGCCGGCGGACCCCGGAGGCGCGGGCCTGCTCAAGCCCCACGCCTCCGGACAGCCCCTCGCGGACGAGCCGCGGTGACTCAGACGCAGGAGTAGGTCGCGTCCGTCCAGCCCCGCTCGCCGGCGGACGGGCGCTGCACGTACCGCGGCTAGAAGCGGTCCGGCTCCGGCACGGGCGGCGCGGCGGTCAGCCCGCGGTCGTGCATGGGCGGGTGCAGCGGCAGCTGCACGATGAAGCGCGAGCCGTGGCCGAACTCGCTCTCCACGCGCACCCGGCCGCCGTGGCCCTCCACCAGGCTCTTCACGATGGCCAGGCCCAGCCCCGCGCCGCCGAACTCGCGCGTGGAGCTGCCATCCACCTGGTAGAAGCTCTGGAAGATGCGCTCGAACTCCTCGGCGCGGATGCCCACGCCGGTGTCCTCCACGCTGATGCGGTAGCCGGGCACGCCCAGCTCCTGCTGCATCGCCGCGTCCGACAGCGTCACCTTCACCCGGCCGCCCGCGGGCGTGAACTTCACCGCGTTGGCCAGCAGGTTCACCACCACCTGGCGCAGCTTGTCCAGGTCGCCCGCGAGCCTCGGCTGCGGCGTGTGCGGCAGCCGCACCTCCAGCTCCAGGCCCTTGCGCTGCGCCTGCGGCAGCACGCTGGAGACGGCCGTCTGGATGACGTAGCCGGGGTCCACCGGCGCCATGGACAGGCGCAGGCGGCCCGCTTCAATCTGGCTCAGGTCCAGGAGCGAGGAGATCATCG
The DNA here is from genome assembly GCA_023424585.1 of Pseudomonadota bacterium. Classification (GTDB taxonomy): domain Bacteria; phylum Myxococcota; class Myxococcia; order Myxococcales; family Myxococcaceae; genus Corallococcus. The sequence goes on along the minus strand of JAFADT010000310.1, from coordinate 2,891 downwards.
AGAGGAGCGTCTCGCCCTTCTCCACGATGGTGCGCACGTACTGGAGCTGGTCCGGGTTGAGCGGCCCGGCCAGCCCCTCCGCCATCATCTCCGAGTAGCCCAGGATGGACGCGAGCGGCGTGCGCAGTTCGTGGCTCACCGTGCCCAGGAAGGTGGACTTCAGCCGGTCCAGCTCCTTGAGGCGCGCGTTCGCCTGGAGCAGGCGCGCGTTCTGCGCCTCCAGCTCGCGGTGCACCTCCAGCGTGGACTCCAGGTGCAGGTGCGTGGCCAGGTACGCCTTCTGTCCGCTGGCGACGAGCGCGCCCAGCACCTGGCCGAAGTGGCCCAGCACCTGCGCGGCGGTGCGCTCCGGCACGCGGCGCACGCGGCCCAGCAGCTCCTGGGCGCGCTCCAGGTCCAGCCCCTGGATGCCGGTGAGCGTCTCCGGGAAGTCCGTCAGCTCCTCCGGCGTGAAGGGCCCCAGGATGACCCGGCCCAGCAGGTCGCCGTCGTAGCGCACCGGCATCACCACGTAGCGCAGGCCGGTGAAGCAGGTGAGCGCGATGAGGCCCGCCGCTTCCGACACGTCGCCGTCCGCCACGCGCCCGCCGGCCTCCGGCAGCACGGGGCCGTCCTTCACCCGGCCCACCATGGCGGTGCACGCGTGGCGGCCGTCCGGGAAGGAGAAGACGTAGGCGCAGAAGTCGCCGTGGCCCACCTTCACGTCCGCCAGCTTGTTGCCGCGCGTGTCCAGCACCTTGATGCCCACGCGGTACAGGTCGCTGAAGCCCTTCACCACCTCCGTGAAGGACGGCAGGTCCAGGAGGTCGCCCAGGGACAGCCGCCGCTGGAGCGCGGACTCGCGCCGGGGCGCGCTCGCGCTGTTCCGGGGCCCGCCGCCGGCCGCGCCGTTCATGGCGCCCTCCCGCTCTCCCGGCCGCCGGGCATGGCGCCGGGCGCGTACCGCCCCTCCAGCGCCGTGCCGCTCAGGTCGATGTGCCGGAAGATCTGCCCCAGGAACTCCTCCTCGGTCAGGCCCACGTTGCGCGACAGCTGGGCCCGCTCCTCCAGCGCGCGCCAGGCCGTCTGCACCACGGCGTGGAAGGTCTCCACCACGCCCTCGCCCCGCACGGCCACGGAGCCCACCACCGGCTGGCTGCCCCGGCGCTGCACCTCCGCCAGCTCCGCGTCCGTCAGGCTGTCCGGCAGGTCCCGCTTGTTGAACTGGATGACCACCGGCACCTGCTGGGGATCCAGCTCCATCTCCCGCAGGTTCTCCTGCAGGTTGCGCCAGTAGGCGTTGTTCTCCTGGGCCGCGCCCCGCCGGCTGTCCGCGATGAACACCACCGCGTCCGCCCCCTGGAGCACCACGCGCCGGGTGGCGTTGTGGATGACCTGCCCGGGCACGGTGAAGAGCTTCACCTTCACCTTGAAGCCCGTGGAGGTGGAGAAGAAGACGGGGAGCAGGTCGAAGAAGAGCGTCCGGTCGTCGTGGGTGTCCACCGACAGGAGGCGCCCTCGCACGTCCGGCCGCGCTCGCGCGTGCAGCTTGCGCAAGTTGGTCGTCTTCCCGCTCAGCCCGGGGCCGTAATAGACGATCTTGAGCGTCAGCTCGCGCTGGGCGTGGTTGAGTTGCAAGGGGCGGGACTCGGACCGAGGGGGACCCGGACAGCCGTTTTATAATGGCCCCACGCCCCGCGCGGAAGGCCGCTCGCGGTCCAGGCGGCGGGGCGTGACGCGTCTTCCCGGAATGACGCTCTCCCAGGTGGCGTTTCGAGAGATTCCTGCTCCCCGCTTTGGGAGGAGGACGTCTCCCCACACGGAAAACAGGACACTGCGCGCGGAATGATCGCGTGCATGGGTACGGGGGGACCGGTTAGGATCGCGGACGCGACGGAGGAGCAAGGCGATGACGATGAAGCAGGTGGACCCTGGCGTCGAGGTGGCGGCCCCCACGCCGGTGCTGGAAGGAGCGACGCCCCCCAACGAGCTGGTGAATGGGGTCAAGTTCGGTCCTCCCACCGACGAGGACCTCACGACGGTGTCGGCCCTGCGCGCCAACTCCGAGCCGTGGAAGAGCCGGGGTGAGACGCAGGAGGAGAGCCTCAAGGCCCTCACCCAGCTGCGGCCCTTCCTCCACGTGGCGCGCAGCCAGAACCAGGTGGTGGGCTACGTGACGGTGGAGCGCGACGGCCCGGTGCCGGGCGCGGCGTACCTGCGCAACATCGTGGTGAAGCCGGAGCTGCGGCGCCACGGCGTGGGCGCGATGCTGCTCGACAAGGCGCTCGAGGCGGCGCGCGACATGTACCGCAAGACCATCGCGCTGCGCGTGGATCCGGCGAACGCCCCGGCGGTGGGCTTCTACCGCAAGGCGGGCTTCACCACGGTGGCCACGGTGGTCTCCAAGAAGTCCGGCAAGCTGCGGCTCCTGATGTCGCGCGAGCTGTAGTCCGCGTCGCCCCAGCGAAGCGGGTTGGACCCGACGGGAGCGGCCCTCACACGGCCACTCCCGTCGTGCGTTTGCGGGCATGTCCCCCGGGTGACCTGGGGCGTGGCGGTCGACTATCCTCGCGGGAGTTCCCACCCCGCCGGGCCTGACGCACGGCAGCGGTGGGGCCTCTCCCGAATGAAACCGCTCGCGGAACTGCTGCGTCATCTGTCGCGTCCTGGAATCACCGAGCTGGCCCTGGCCAGTGGCCGTCCGCCAATGGTGCGCGGCGCCAACGGGTACGAGCCCGTCGACCCCGGGGCCCTCTCCACCGATGATCTCGTGAAGGCCCTCCATGCGATGGTGGGCGCGGCGCGGGCGTCCACGGTGTCGGAGACGCCGGTGCAGTGGCAGGTGAACGCCACCGGCCTGGGCTCCCTCAACATCGCGGCGGTGCGCCGGGGCGAGCTGATGAACGTGCGCC
>JAFADT010000418.1 GCA_023424585.1 Pseudomonadota bacterium | reverse complement strand
ATGGTGATGCGCGACACCTCCGACTGGGCCCGGCGCACCCCCAGGGCGGACGGCTGGGCGGCCCGGCGCTCCACCGCCCGGCGCAGGTCCGCCAGACGGTCCACGTGCCGCTGCGCGGGCACCTCCGCGGAGCCCAGGCGCGCCAGCTTGTAGAGCCCCTTGTCCGCGCCCTCGAGCGCCCGCTCGGCCGCGTCCTGCTGACGGCGGGAGAGCGCCTTCCAGGCAGCGGCCTCATGGGAGACCAGCTCCAGCTCCGCGGACACCGCGCGCACGAAGCGGCCCTCGTCACTGTCCGGCAACAGGCGCGTCACCGGCACGGACAGCCGCCGGGTGTCGCCGTTCTCCGTGTACGAGGCGGTGACGGTGAGGTTCCAGTCGCCCTTCTCCAGCACGCCCGCGAAGAGGACGCGGCGCGGGAACGCGTGCGACACCGCCCCCAGCGCGGCGCTCATCGCGTCCCCCTCCACGCGCGACGGGTAGCGGTGCCGGCAGCGCAGGTCCGCGAAGCCCGTGGGCAGCACGTACACGCGCGCGTCCGACACCACCTCGCCGAACAGCTCCGCGCCCAGCGCGCCCACCGCCAGCGGCAGCCCCTCCGCGTCGTCCACGTGGGTGAAGCCCGTGCCGGACGGCGCCGTGAGGGCCTCCAGGATCTCCGGCAGGTAGTGCTTGCCCAGCCCCAGCGCGTGCAGGGCCACGCCGGAGTCGTGCACCCGCTGGCCCAGCACCTTGAACTCGCCCAGCGCGGTGGGGCCCACGGAGGGCTCGCCGTCCGTGAGCATGAGCAGCTGCGGCCGGGCGCCCGGCACCAGCACGCGCCGCACGGCCTCCGCGCCGTGCTCCACGGCCTCGTGCAGCGCGGTGCCCTCGCCGGAGTCCAGGCGGGACAGCAGCTTCAGGAAGGCCGCCTTCGCGCCCGGCTCCATGGCGCGCACGGGCAGCACCTGCTCCGCGTCCGCGTCGAAGGTGAGCAGGCCGACGTAGTCCTTGGGGCCCGCCCGCTCCACCAGCGCTCGCGCCGCCTCCACCGCCGCCGCCAGCGGCGCGCCCCGCATGGACGCGCTCCGGTCGATGACCAGGTTCACCGCCACCGGGGCCCGAGGCGTCTCCGCTTCGGCTTCCAGGGTCACCAGCAGCAGCACTTCGCGGCCGCCTTCCGCGTCGCGCTCCACTGCCCAGGCCATCTGCTTCATCCGCGCTCCCGCATGGTGGGTGGGCCCATCCTGCCTGCCAATCCTGTCACGACGACGCCCTGGAGCCCCGGAACGCCCCTGTGCACGGGCCCGCGTCCGTCTCCCAGAAGGTCCTGTCGCGTATGCCAGGAAGGATGTCGGGTTTCCGGTCGTGAAAGCAACGTGTCCCGCCCGACCGGGGCCTCCCCCACTCACGGCCCGTCCACGCCCGGCGATCACCCCGCGCTCCGGCGCCGCCACACCCCTCCGCGCGCCCCGCCTCACCCACAAGCACCTGCTTTTCCGCAGGGACACCCAGTGTTTACGAATTTACTTCATTGAGGTCCGACACCGGTCAACCGGGGGACCCGCGTCCGGAGGCTCGACCCGGCCCACGGCGGGGAGCGTCACGGCGTCCAGCGCACCGCATCAGCGTCCGGGAGTGCAAATCCCAGGACCTGTCCGACTGTCCGACAGGCTCGCCAGCGAAGGCCCCCGCGCAGGCCACGGGCCGCGGGGGCGGGGCCTCACTCCACCACGCTCCAGCCACCCCAGGCCTCCTCGGGCAGGTGGCCCCAGCGCCGGTCCTCGGTGGGCTCCAGCGGCTGCACCGCCCGTCCGGACTCGCCCTCGGCCGTCAGCTCCAGGTCGTCCCGCCCCTCGTCCAGGTACGTGCTCTCGTCGTGGCTCATGTCCGGCTCCTCGGCGCTCCGTTCACGGGGTGTGCGGCCCTTGCCGGCTCGCGTCCCCTTGGACGCCCTGCGTCGGCCAACCGGGCCCGCCCCATGCGGGTCCCTTTACAAGTTCATCTTGACCGATTTACGGACATGGTGAGCCCCTACCCCTATTTTGTAAAGCCCTCGGGGCAGCCAAGTTCCTGTGAGCTCCAGCGCCGCATGCCCGGCCGCCTGCCTTCCGGCATGACAGGCAGGGGGCGTTCGCGTGCGGGAACGGCGCGGTCAGCGGGGCAGAGCGCCCCTGCCCTGGAGGGCGGCCCGGACGCGGTGGAGAAAACGCTGCGGGACAGGGCCTCGGAACGGCGCTTGATTCGCGAATCACCCCTGCTAGGGTTGACTGACACTCCAGAATTGCCGCGTCGCAGCAACCCGGCGTTGCCGTCGTGCGGCCCCAGAGGGTCTCGAGGTTCCATGAACCCCATCATCACCGGCCTGCTGCTGGCAGGCTTCATCTCCATCTTCGTCATCACGATGTCCGGCCGCGTGGGCGTGCTGCTCGCGATGAAGAAGGAGAACCGGCTGGACCACATCCCCTACCGCGTGGCGCAACTGGTGCGCTTCGGGTTGGGCCAGAAGCGCATGGTGGATCCGGAGGAGTTCACGCCGGGCCTGTTCCACATCTTCATCTACGCGGCGTTCATGGTGCTGGCGCTGCGCACCGTCATGCTGTTCGTGATGGGCTTCTCGTCCACCGCGCTGGACGTGCTCACCGACCTCTCCCACCCGGCGTGGGACGCCGCGCCGCCGCTGCTCTTCCTCTACAAGGTCTACCTGCTGGTGAAGGACGTCGTGGCCGGGCTGGCGCTGCTGGGCGTGGCGTTCTTCGTGTGGACGCGCTGGAAGGTGAAGCCGGACCGCATGTCCCAGTCCTGGGAGGCCTACCTCATCCTGGGCTTCATCGCGGCCCTGATGATCACCGAGTTCATGTTCGGCGGCAGCCACATGGTGGCCGCGCACGCCGCCGCGCAGCAGGTGCCGATGGGCGCCACGCAGGTGCCGGCGGCGCCGGCCGCGATGGTCTGGTGGGAGCCGCTCACCAGCCTGACCGGCCTGGCGATGATGCCCCTGGGCCACCCGGTCGCGCACGTGCTGGGCGTGGCGGGCTTCTTCATCCACCTGACCATCATCCTGGCGTTCCTGAACTTCCTGCCGCTGGGCAAGCACTTCCACATCATCACGGGCCTGCCCAACGTCTTCTTCCAGCGCACGCACTCCACCGGCAAGCTGCCCACGCCCAACCTGGAGAAGGAGGAGTTCGGCGCCGCCACGGTGAAGGACCTCACCTGGAAGAACGGCCTGGACCTGTACTCCTGTACCGAGTGCGGCCGGTGCCAGACGCACTGTCCCACGTACATCACGGGCAAGCCGCTCACGCACAAGGCCGTGAACCAGGACCTCAAGCACTGGATCTGGGACAACGAGCGCTGGGTGGAGGAGGGCTACGGCCCCAACGGCGTGAAGGAGCCCCTGCCGGAAATCGTGGGCACCGCGCTGAAGGCGGAGACGGTGTGGGCGTGCACGAGCTGCGGCTGGTGCGAGCAGGCCTGCCCGGTGTTCATCGAGAACGTCCCGCGCCTCATCGACATGCGCCGCTACCAGGTGCAGGTGAAGGCGGAGTTCCCGCCGGAGATCCAGCGCGTGTTCGAGGGCATGGAGCGCCAGGGCAACCCCTGGGGCCTGGGCCAGGACCGGCGCGACGAGTGGGCGGAGGACCTGGCGCTGCCCACCTGGGGTGACGGCGGCGAGTACGAGTACCTGTTCTTCGTGGGCTGCGCGGGCAGCTACGACGACAAGCAGAAGAAGGTGAGCCGCGCGCTGGTGAAGATCATGCGCGAGGCGGGCGTGTCCTTCGCGACGCTGTCCAAGCAGGAGATGTGCAACGGCGACTCCGCGCGCCGCATGGGCAACGAGTACCTGTACCAGACGCTGGCCAAGACGAACGTCGAGTCCTGGAACGCGATGGGCGTGAAGGCGGTCATCACGCAGTGCCCGCACTGCTTCAACACCATCAAGAACGAGTACCCGGAGTTCGGCGGCGAGTACCGCGTCATCAACCACACGCAGCTCATCAACGAGCTGCTCAAGGACAAGCGCATCAAGCTGTCCTCGGTGATGAACGCCGGGACGAAGCTGACCTACCACGACCCCTGCTACCTGGGCCGGCACAACGGCGTGTACGACGCGCCCCGCGAAGTGCTCCAGAGCATCCCGGGCCTGGAGGTGGTGGAGATGCAGCGCAGCAAGCGCGAGGGCTTCTGCTGCGGCGCCGGTGGCGGCCGGATGTGGATGGAGGAGCACATCGGCACGCGCATCAACCACAACCGCATGAACGAGGTGGCCCTCACGCTCAAGCACGCGGAGGACCCGAGCACGCCCTTCCCCGACGCCGCGGACAAGAAGAAGCCGGGCATGGTGGGCGACTACAAGGAGCCGGGCGGCAAGGGCATCGTCGCGGTGGCCTGCCCGTTCTGCTCCACGATGCTCAACGACGCGAAGAACGACACCGGCCGCGAGCAGATCCAGATCAAGGACATCACCGAGCTGGTAGCGGACTCGATGGAGGTCAGCAACAAGGGCGGCACGGTGGCGCCCAGCCCCGTGGTGAGCGCCAAGCCGGAGTAGCGCGAGCGCGCCTCCGGCTGTGACGAGGGCCCGGTGGCTCCCCGAAGCGGGAGCGGCCGGGCCCTTCGCCTTCTCCGGAGGTGGGCGACTACTTGCGGCCCTTGGGGGCGTTGCCCTCCGAGCGCAGCACGCGCTCCAGCCTCTTGGTGGCGCCGTCGTCGCCCAGCTTGCTCGTGACGTAGGCGCCGGCGGAGGCGAGCTTGCGGCGGAGGCCGCCGGGCGGGACCTCGGACGGGCGCGAGGGGCGCGAGGGGATTTCGTCGAGGCCCTGGTTCTTGAGCAGCGTGCGCGCCATGTCCTTCTCGTCCGCGGTGGCGTGCGGGGCCAGGAGCGCGCAGACGTTGACGTGGCCGTAGGCGGCGGCGGAGACGTAGGGCGTCTCGCCCACGGCGTCCGGCAGCGAGGGGTCCGCGCCGGCCTCCAGCAGCACGCGCACCAGGTCGTCCCGGCCCGCGCGGGCGGCCACCATCAGCGGCGTGCGCCCTTCCACGTCGAAGGGGTTGGGGTCCGCGCCCGCGTCGAGCTGGGCGCTCAGGGCGGCGCGGTCACCCGCGGCGACGGCATCGAACAGGGACACGGTGCGTACCTCCGGCAGGACGCGCGGAGCATGGCGTTTCGGCGGACGCGACGCCAGGGAGGGCCCCGCACGCGGGCTCTACGGCGGGGCGCGGAGGGCATTGCCGTTTCGCGTCGCCGGGTGCCCGCTTAAGGGGCGGGCGGGAGGCACGGCGTGGCGCGCTTCGAGGTATCCCTCAGCTTCATGGGGCGGGTGGCGCCGCTGGCGAAGGCGGCGCCGGAGGCCCCCGGGTTGCCTCCGCGTCCCCGTCCCCGCCATCCTGAGCGCCGCCATGAATGACACGCTCCTCCTGCTCCTCATCGCGGTCTTCGTGGGCGTGCCCGTGTTGTTGTGGCGACTGCTCTTGAAGTACCGG
>JAFADT010000215.1 GCA_023424585.1 Pseudomonadota bacterium | reverse complement strand
GGGGGCGCCCCCGGACCGCGAGGCCTCGTGAACCTAGTGGCGGCCGCCGCCGCGCTCGCAGCGGTCGGGCAGGCTCAGCGCCGCGCCGTCGAGCGCGCCGTCGCCACACTCCGGGCCGAAGGTGAGGACGTGGCTGGCGCCGTCCGCGGTGGTGCGCGTGAGCGTGCCGCTCGTGGGCCAGGGGCACACGTCGCGCGACGGGCGGACGATGCCCTCCAGCGTCACGGTGCCCTGCGAGCCGTCGAGCGCGGTCTCCGTGTACGCGCCGTCGATGGTGCGCACCGGCGGCGTGTCCGTGGAGAACGCGACGGACAGCGAGCCCTCCAGCCGCACCGACTGCGACACCGTGCCGTCGGCGGCCGTGCGCGTGCGCGTCACGTCCGCCTGCGTGCTCTTCCGCCGGGGCGGGGCGCCGTCCACCAGCTCCGCGGTGGAGGCGGTGGTGCCCTTCACGGTGGAGACCTCGCCATCGGAGTGGGTGCTGGAGACCTCGAAGGTGACGGTCTGGCTCTGCGTCACCGCGCCCGTGCAGTCCTCGGGCGCCTCATACGCGTTCACGATGTCCACCGTGCCGCTCGTGGGCCCACCGGGGCCCTTGCCGCCCGGCCTTTCGCCGCCCTCGCCGCCCTCGAAGGACTGACCTCGCACCTGCGCGCCCTCGCCGTCCCGCGGGGGAGGAGGCTGGCCGCCACCACCGCCCGGAGGCTGTCCTCCGCCGCGTCGCTCGAATCGGACGTGGCCTCCACGGCCTGGGACACCTCCGACGTGGCGTCCGGGGTCGCCGTCTGCGATGAGCCGCCGCAGCCGACCGTCATGGTCCCCACCATCAGCGCGACTGCTCCCAGCCACTGACCGCCCCTGTTCCAGCGCCTCATGAGTGCGTGCTCCCTTGTCATCCGGTGCCCGGCCGCTGCCCGTCCGCCCCCATGAGACGAAATGAATCTCCGCAAGAACCTGCGCTCGTTCCGCTTCCAGCCCGCGTTCCAGACGTGGCTCTACTCGGTGGTGCGCAACGCGTTCTATGGCGCCACCCGCAGCCGCGCCGGCAAGGACGGGCTCGGCGAGGAGTTCGCCTACCTCACCGGCCCACGCCTGGACGCGACGCTGTCCCAGGAATGGCGCCTGGGCCCCGCGAGCGTCACGGCGTGGTACCGCTACCGACAGGACCGCATCGGCACGCTGGAGCAGTCCTTCACGAGCGCGGATGAGACGCTCATCTCGCAGACGTATGTCATTCCATCCGGGTTCACGGGCCACGCCGTGGGCGCCTCCGGCCGATGGAAACCCCTGCCCTGGCTCACCGCCAGCCTGGACGCGGACGTGGAGTGGCGCCGCTACCGGGAGGACAACTCCCTGCGCGTCGTGACAGCCGGCGGCGACGCCGAGACGTGGAATGCCCGCCGCCGCCAGGACACGCGCCTCGTGCTCATCCCCACCGTGAGCGCCCGGCTGTCTGGCCATCTGCGGCTCGTCGCGCGCTATGAGCTGCTGGTGAACCGCTCCAACATCGACACGCGGCGGACGGACGACGACCCGGCCGCGTGCGAGGGCTCGGCGCGCCTGTGCCACGCGTATGACGCCACGAACGGCAACTACGAGAAGCACGGGCTGACGCTCCAGCTCGAAGCCGCCTGGTGAGTCGGGCGCGGGAGTGTCGGCTCCGCGATGGAGGCGCCCATCCACGGGGTGGGGCCTTCAGGCACGGCGGCGTGGGGGGCGTGTTGCAAGGGGCAGGGCGCCTCTCCACCTTGCCGCACGACGAACCCATGACGGAGGAGGCACACCATGCCCATGTCCCGACTTTCGCTGACACTTGCCGCGGCCGCGGCGCTTTGTTTCTCCGCGGGTTGCTCCAAGAAGGGGATGCACAAGGAGGAGTCGACGCAGCCGATGTCCGCCTCAGCCCCGTCCACCGCGATGCCGTCCGCGAGGGACCAGCGCTGCCCCATGTCGGTGCCGGGCACGCAGGTCCACACGCAGGACACGTCCGACGGCGTGGCGCTCATGTTCACCACGTCCGACCCCTCACAGGTGTCGGATCTCCAGACGCGGGCCCGGCGGATGCTGGACGAGCAGTCCAAGCGCACCAACGCCGAGTCCGCCACGGACCTGGCGAATGAAGAGGACCTGGGCGACAGCTCCACGGAGCTCCAGAGCGGACGCGACGACAGCGGCACCGGCGGCGGCGGCAGCAAGGGCATGGCCGGGGCGCCCACCGTCCCCTCCACGGCCGTGGCGCAGGACATGCCGAACGGCGTCACCATCACCTACTCCGCCCAGGATGAGATGCAGAAGCGCCAGCTCATCGACGAGGTCCACGAGACCGCCCGCCAGCTCCAGGGCGGCCACTGCCCCGGCATGTAGGCCCGGGCGTCCCGGGGCGGCGGGGTGCACGCCGTCCCGGGGCGGCCCTACCGGCGGAACACCACCGTGAGGTTGTTGCTCGGCATCGCCACCACGCGCTCGCGCTGGAGGCCGTGGCGCGCGGCCTCGGCCGTCACGGCGCCCAGCTCGCGCACGCCCCAGGACGGGT
>JAFADT010000204.1 GCA_023424585.1 Pseudomonadota bacterium | reverse complement strand
CGTGCGCGCCATCACCTGGTCGTGGCCCTCCGGCGTCTGCTCGATCACCTCGCAGCCCAGCCCCTCGTAGAAGCGCCGGGCGCGCGGGGCCGCCTCCGGATGCAGCGGGTTGGGGCAGAGCACGACGCGCATGGGACGCTCGGCCATGGCCAGGCTCAAGGGGCCGAAGAGCGGATGCGTCCCCACCCAGGGCACCGCGGCGCCCAGCACCTCCGTCAGCGCCTCCACGGGCTTCACCTTCACGCTGCCCACGTCCAGCACCAGGTGCTCCGGCGTGAGGAAGGGCCGCAGCGAGCGCAGCACGTCCCGCAGCTGGGGCACCGGCACCGCCACCACCACCAGCTCCGCCCCCTCCAGCAGCTCTGGCACCGAGCGCGCGCGCAGCGGCTCCGGGATGTCCGCCACCGGATCCAGGGCGCGCTGCTCCACGCCCACCGCCTCCAGCAGCGCTCCCAGCGCGCGTCCAAAACGTCCGTATCCCAAGAGGGCGACATGCGGCATGCGCCGGAGTCTACGCGGGCCGAGGGTGGATGGACGACCGCCGGGCCCCTCGTGGCGAGGGACCCGGCGGGGGATGACCCTCCAGGCGGGAGGGCCGGGGACTACCGGCCGAGGAGCATCTGCTCCGTGAGGCAGGAGTCCGTCTTCTCCGGGACGACGAAGAAGGGCTGCTGGCGGCTCAGGCCCTGGGCGGTGCCCAGCCAGCCGTCGCCGATCTGCCCGGCGCCGTCGTACACCAGGGCCAGCCAGTCATGCTGCGACGCGGGGAAGATGTCCGTGCTGTCGCTGTCGCGGTTGAAGTTGTAGGCGAAGGACGCGGTCTGGATGGCGCCGTTGCCGTTGATGTCCAGGTTCGCGCTCGCGGTGCCGGCGCGCTGCGCGCCGTTGATGCGCACGCCGATGTGGGCCAGGTCCGCCTCCGTGGTGGGGGCGACGGGCGCGAAGGCGGAGACCTCGTTGACGGACGCCTCGTTGACGGAGGCGACGCGGACGCGCGAGTAGTCCAGCACGCTGTCCACGCCGTCGATGCGCAGGCCCACCGTCTGGTACTCGTAGTTCATCACGCTCAGGTAGTTGGGCTTGTAGTTGGCGTCGTCGTTGCCGCCGTGCCGCAGGCCGATGTTGTGCCCCAGCTCGTGCATGAGGGTGCCGGCCTGCTGGAGCTCCGTGCCGCCCGGCGTGGACCAGCCCCCCAGCGTCACGATGAGGTCATGCGCGGGGATGCCGCGCGACAGGCCGCTGGAGGTCGTCGTGCCGTAGGTGTTCGCGAACAGGGCGTAGTGGAAGAAGGGCGCCCGGCGCGACTTGAAGTACTTGGCCTTGATGGCGTCGACGCCCACCCAGCCCGTGTCCAGGTTGGAGATGGCGTCCGCGGCGGCGATCTGCGAGTCCAGCACCAGGTGCAGCGCGATGCCCGTGGTGCCGTTGGGGTTGGACACCGGCGCGTTGGCGAAGGCCGTCGTCACGCGGTCCAGCGCGCCCTGGGTGGGCTTGCGGTCCGCGTAGTAGTCCACCTCCACGAACACGTCCTTCTTGCGCGGATCCGCGCCCCAGTAGCGCAGGTCCACGCCGCCGAAGCCATACAGCTCCGCGTAGTCGCTGATGCGGTCGCCGTCCGTGTCGGAGTTGTTGGGGTTGGTGCCGTACTGGTTCTCGGCCGCGTCGCAGACGCCGTCGCCGTCCGTGTCCACGGCGTTGAGCGCGCACAGGTAGACAGGCTGCACGGCGGAGACCTGGTACTCGTTATCGCCCTGCGTCATCGTCGAGTACTTGGGCCGGTGGTAGACGGTGACGGAGCGGTAGCCCGCGCGGGAGTAGACGAGCCGCAGCGCCTCCTCGCCGGACGCCGGCATGATGATCTGGACGTCGTCCTCGCCGTTGTGGTTGCCGTACGCGTCGAAGACGAAGAGGCCGGACGAATCCGTCGTCTGGGTCGGGAGGCCGGTGCCACACCCGCTGCCGGAGCAGGTGCCGGAGGCGACGTAGACCGTCACGCCCTCCACGGCGCTGCCCGTCGCCGAGTCGTAGATGAAGCCGTAGACACACCCATTCAAGCCGACGAGCGCCATGGACGCCGTCAGCAAGCTCTTGTGAAACGTGGACATACGTCCCCCTCGGATGGAATCAGGGGCTGGCTTCTGTGGCCAGCCGCCACATCTACGGCGCGCGGGGCGGATATTCTTTCGGAATTCATTTCCGGGGCCGGAGCGCGGCGGGGGCGGTCGGATTGACAAGGCCTCCCGGCTGTCTTACTCCTGTCTTGTGATGAGGCCCGTCTGCTTCCAGGTCCTGCCTGTCCTGAGCGCGTTCGCGCCGACGGCGGACGTGCGCCTCGCCCCCCGTCACGAGGTCCTGCTCGATATTTGAGCAGGCGGACCGGAGTCTTCCGGCGCGCGCCGTGGCTGGTTGCCCGCGTGCCGTGAGCTCCGGCTCCGCCCGTCCCCTCTCCGGGAGGGCCTTCGTGTGTCCTCGCGCCTCTCCGTGGCGGCCTGACGTGCCGCTCCGGCCCCGGGTGCGCGTGCGCGCCTGAAGGCCGCCCCCGGCCCCTTCCTCACGTCCAACCAGCGCCTCAATCCAATACACCCGCGGGCCTCGCCGCCCGGACGGGAACGGGAGACTTCCATGCCTCGCACCACGCGCATCGAGCGGTATCGCAACATCGGCATCATGGCCCACATCGACGCGGGCAAGACGACGCTCACCGAGCGCGTCCTCTTCTTCACCGGCCGCATCCACGCCACGGGAGAGGTGCACGCGGGCTCCACGGAGATGGACTGGATGGAGCAGGAGAAGAAGCGCGGCATCACCATCACCTCCGCGGCGACGACGGCCTTCTGGCAGCCCCGGCACGGACGGGAGGCGGGTGTGCCCCACCGCATCAACATCCTGGACACGCCGGGCCACGTGGACTTCACCATCGAGGTGGAGCGCTCGCTGCGCGTGCTGGACGGCGCGGTGGCGGTCTTCGACGCCAGCCAGGGCGTGGAGCCGCAGTCGGAGACGGTGTGGCGCCAGGCGGACCGCTATGGGGTGCCGCGCATCGCGTTCATCAACAAGATGGACAAGGTGGGCGCGGACTTCGCCCTGAGCGTGCAGTCCCTGGTGGACCGGCTGGGCGTGCGCCCGGTGGCCGTGCAGTGGCCCGTGGGCGACGGCGCGGACTTCCAGGGGCTCGTGGACCTGGTGCGCATGCGGCTCGTGCGCTTCCTGGGCGACGACGGCCGCTTCGAGGACGACGCGCCCGTGCCGCCGGAGCTGCTGGAGGCGGTGAGGCCGTACCGCATGCGCCTCATCGAGGTCTGCGCGGACGTGGACGCGGCGGTGCTGGAGAAGTTCGTGGACGGGCGGGTGGAGGACATCACCGCGGAGGACCTGGAGCGCGCGCTGCGCGCGGGCACCCTCGCGCGGACGCTGGTGCCGGTGCTGTGCGGCTCGGCCTTCAAGAAGAAGGGGGTGCAGATGCTCCTGGATGCGGTCGTCAACTACCTGCCGTCGCCCGCGGACCTGGCCGCCGTGGAGGGCTGTGTGCCGGGCACCGGCGAGCGCGTCCGCCGTCCCGCGTCGGACTCGGGGCCGCCCACGGCGCTGGCGTTCAAGCTGATGAGCGACAGGGCCGTGGGGGGCATCGTGTTCCTGCGGGTGTACTCCGGCACGCTGTCCTCGGGCACCGTCCTCCTCAACCCCGCCACCGGCCGCAAGGAGCGGGTGGGGCGCCTGATGTTCATGCACGCCAACCGCCGCGAGGAGGTGGCGGAGGTGCACGCGGGCGACCTGTGCGCGGCGCTGGGGCTCAAGGGCGTGCGCACGGGCGACACGCTGTGCGACCCGGAGGCGCCGGTGGTGCTGGAGGCGCTGAACGTGATGGAGCCCGTGGTGCAGCTCGCCGTGGAGGCGCGCTCGCCCGCGGAGCTGCCGAAGCTGGAGGAGGGCCTGCAACGGCTGGCGGCGGAGGACCCGTCGCTGCGCGTGGGCGTGGACGCGGAGAGCGGCCAGGTGCTGCTGTCCGGCATGGGGGAGCTGCACCTGGAGGTGGTCGTGGACCGGCTGAGGACGGAGTTCGGCGTCGAGGCGCGCGTGGGACAGCCGAAGGTGGCGTACCGCGACACGCTCCGGGGCTCGGTGCGCCAGGAGTACCGCCATGTCCGCCAGTCCGGCGGGCCCGGGCAGTACGCGCGCGTGGTGCTGGACGTGGGGCCGGCGCTGCGAGGGGCGGGGCTCGTCTTCGTGGACGCCACGAAGGGCGGTGCCATCCCCCGCGAGCTGGTGCCCGCGATTGAGAAGGGCGTGGCCGGGGCCATGGCGCGCGGCGTGCGCGAGGGCGTGCCGCTGGTGGACGTGGAGGTGCGGCTGGTGGATGGGGACACGCACGTGAAGGACAGCACGCCGCAGGCCTTCATGGTGGCGGGCTCGTTGGCGCTCCAGGAGGCCGCGCGGCGCGTGGGCGTGCAGGGGCTGGAGCCGGTGATGGAGGTGGAGGTGGTGACGCCGGAGGAGTTCCTGGGCGACGTGCTGGGA
The DNA here is from genome assembly GCA_023424585.1 of Pseudomonadota bacterium. Classification (GTDB taxonomy): domain Bacteria; phylum Myxococcota; class Myxococcia; order Myxococcales; family Myxococcaceae; genus Corallococcus. Next base: position 1,589 of record JAFADT010000204.1, on the reverse strand, counting down.
GACTTGGCGTCGCGGCGGGGACGGGTGCTGGGGATGGAGGCGAAGGGCCCGGCGCGGAGCGTGTCCGCGCGGGTGCCCATGGCGCGCCTGTTCGGCTACGTGACGGCGCTGCGCGGCCGCACGCAGGGACGCGCCCAGGCCAGCATGCGCCTGGGGACGTACGAGCCGGTGCCGGAGGCGGTCAGCACCTCCAGCGCCGAGGCGAGGGCGTGAGGTGAAGGCCCCGGGCTCCCCCTGGAGGGAGCTCGGGGCCGTGTCCGGTCGCTCCCCTGCCTGGAAGGGCGGGGGAGTGCCCTGAAGAAGAAAAGCGCGCCCGTGTGTCGATTTCCGGGGCGCTCATTCGGCGTGCATTTGATTGAGTTCGCGCCGTGACGATGTCCAAGGCGCAGGCCGCGGTGCACGCGGTGTGGAGAATCGAGGCGGCCCGGCTCATCGCCGGGCTTGCGCGCATGGTGCGCGACGTGGGGCTGGCGGAGGAGCTGGCGCAGGACGCGCTGGTGGTGGCGCTGGAGAAGTGGCCGGTGACGGGCGTGCCGGAGAACCCGGGCGCGTGGCTCATGGCCACCGCGAAGCGCCGCGCCATCGACGAGCTGCGCCGTCACAAGCTGCTCGCGCGCAAGCACGAGGAGCTGGGGCACGGGCTGGAGGAGGCGGAGGTGCCAGACCTGGACGCGGCGCTGGACGACGACGTCGGCGACGACCTGCTGCGCCTCATCTTCACCTCCTGCCACCCGGTGCTGTCCCCGGAGGCGCGGGTGGCGCTCACGCTGCGGCTGTTGGGCGGCCTGACGACGGAGGAGATCGCCCGCGCCTTCCTGGTGCCGGAGCCCACGGTGGCCCAGCGCATCGTCCGGGCCAAGCGCACGCTGGCGGAGAAGGGCGTCCCCTTCGAGGTCCCCCGGGGCGAGGAGCTGTCCGCGCGGCTCGCGTCGGTGCTGGAGGTCATCTACCTCATCTTCAACGAGGGCTACTCCGCCACCGCGGGCGATGACTGGATGCGGCCGGAGCTCTGCCAGGACGCGCTGCGCCTGGGCCGCATCCTCGCGGAGCTGGCGCCGGGCGAGCCGGAGGTGCACGGGCTGGTGGCGCTGATGGAGATCCAGGCGTCGCGGTCCCGGGCACGGGTGGGGCCGTCCGGCGCGCCCGTGCTGCTGCTGGAGCAGAACCGCGCGCTGTGGGATCCGCTGCTCATCCGCCGGGGGCTCGCGGCGCTGGAGCGCTCGGAGAAGGCGGGGGCGCCGGGCCCGTACACGGTGCAGGCCGCCATCGCCGCCTGCCACGCGCGGGCGCGCACGCCGGAGGAGACGGACTGGCAGCGCATCGCGGCGCTCTACGCGGTGCTCGCGCGGCTCACGCCGTCGCCGGTGGTGGAGCTGAACCGCGCCGTCGCCGTGTCGATGGCGTCTGGCCCCGCGGCGGGGCTGGAGCTCGTGGAGCAACTCGTGGCCGAGCCGTCGCTCAAGCACTACCACCTGCTGCCCGCCGTGCGCGGCGACCTGCTCCTGAAGCTGGGGCGCCTGAAGGAGGCCCAGGCGGAGTTCGAGCGGGCCGCGTCGCTCACGCGCAACGCGAAGGAGCAGGCCCTGCTG
>JAFADT010000157.1 GCA_023424585.1 Pseudomonadota bacterium | reverse complement strand
CCCAACCCTGGTGCTGGGCGAGCTGCGAGGCGTCCACGTGGTGAACGCGAGCTACGCCTACGCGGTGGGCGACCTTGGAATGGTCTTCGAGCGCATCAACGGAAAGTGGAGCGAGATGAAAGCCGTGCCCGCGGCCTTCGCGGGCCGCAGCCTCCAGGACGTCCTGGCCTTCGGGAGAACGGCGGTCTACGTGGTAACCACCGATGGCCCCACCACCGGAGGGGCGGTCCTGTTCTTCGATGGCAGTGACTGGATCACGGACTACACGGACGCGAGTTCTCCAGCGCGTGCCCTGCGCTCATTGGACGGCAAGGCCCCTTCGGGCATCGTCATCGCGGGAGACCGTGGCGCGGCGGCGACCTTCACGGCGTCCCCGCGGTAGCCTTCCACCATGGACCTGCGCGCCGAAGCCCTCTGCATCCGCTACGGCGCCCGGACGGTGCTGGAGCCCACGGACTGTCACGTCCCGCCCGGCACGCAGGCGCTGGTGCTGGGCCGCTCGGGGTCGGGCAAGACGACGCTCCTGAAGGCCTTCGCGGGGATCCTGCGCCCCTCCTCCGGCCGGGTGACGTGGGATGGGCAGGACGCCGCCCGGCTCTCCGCGCCAGAGCGGCGTGGGCAGCAGGCGTCGTTCGGCTTCGTGTTCCAGACGGACGCGCTCTTTGACTCGCTGACGGTGCGGCAGAACGTGATGCAGCCGCTGCTCCGCCGTCGCGTGCCGGAGGCAGCGGCGCGCGAGCGGACGGACACCGTGCTGCGATCGGTGGGGCTGGCGGACGCGGCGGACACGCTGCCAGAGCGGCTGTCCGGCGGCATGAAGAAGCGCGCGGGGCTCGCGAGGGCCATCGCCGCGCGGCCGGCGGTGCTGCTCGCGGATGATCCGTTCGCGGGCCTGGATCCGGGCACCGCGAGGCAGGTGGCGAGGGTGCTCCTGGAGGTCGCCGGCCAGGGAACGCTGCTGGTGGCGGCGCCGGAAGCGCCGGTGGACCTGCCCCTGCCCCGCTGGTTGTACCTGCGAGGCGGCCGACTGGTGCACGATGGAGCTCCGGCGCCAGAGCTCGAGCGCGCGCCGGACGAGGCCCTCGCATGACTTCGCGGTTCCTTCATCCGTGAGCGCCGCCGCCCTGTCCTGGCTGGGACGCTCGGCGATGCGGGCGGTGGGCGGCGTGGGCGCGCTGGCCCTGGTCGCGGGCCGCACGGCCTGGGGCCTGCGCAGGCTGGAGCGGCGCGAGCTGGCGCGCGGTCTGGTGCAGTTCGGCTACGGGTCACTGCCCCTGGCGCTGGCGACGGCGGCGCTGGCGGGCGTCATCGTGGTGGTGCAGGCGGCGCTCTACGTCCAGCGCTTCGGGGCGAGGGCCTTCCTGGGCTGGGCGGCGGGCTACGGCGTGCTGTGGGAGTTCGGCCCGTTGCTCCTGGGGCTGATCATGTCCGCGCGCATCGGCGCGAGGAACGCGGCGGAGCTGGCCACGCTGAAGGTGGGCGGACAGATCGAGGGCCTGCGAGGCATCGGCCTGGATCCGTTCGCGCTGCTGGTGGCGCCCCGGGTGGTGGCGATGGAGCTGAGCATGCTCGCGCTGAGCACGTTCACGTTCCTGGTGTCCATCCTGTGCGAGGCGGTGGCGGCGAAGCTGACGTTGGAGCTGCCGGTGCGGGTGTTCTTCCAGACGTTCGCGCAGATGCTGAGCCCATCCGACATCCTGGGGGGCGTGGTGAAGACGGGGGCGTTCGGGCTGGCCATCTCGCTGGTGTCCACGGCGGTGGGCCTCCGCGCGAAGGGAGGCGCCCGCGCCGTGGGAGAGGCCGCGGCGAGCGCGGTGGTGCTGGGCTGCGCGGCCATATTCCTGTTGGACTTCCTGCTCACGCCGCTGCTGGCGCGGTGGCTGGCATGAAGCGGGCGCTGGCCTTCTTCGGAGCGCCGGGGGTGATGCTGGTGCGCACGGTGCGGGCGGGCATGCGGGACGGAATCCCGTGGCGCGAAACCCTGGCGCAGGTGCACGAGCTGGGCGGGCGCAGCGTGTGGCTGGTGATGTCGGGCATGGCCTTCTTCGGGGCGGTGCTGGTGATGATCGCCAACGCGCAGGCGAAGAAGCTGATCGGCAACGTGGCGGTGCTGGGCCCGGCCTACTTCGAGATGCTCATCCGCGAGCTGGGCCCGGCGGTCTCCGCGCTGCTGACAGCGTCGCGAGCGGGGGCCAGCCACTCGGCGGAGCTGGCCACGATGAGCGTGAACGAGCAGGTGGAGGCGCTGGAGATGTCCGCGGGGGATCCTCACGCGGATCTGGTGGCGCCCCGGCTGGTGGCGGGGGTGGTGGGGGTGCCGCTGCTGTGCGTGCTGGGGACGATCGCGGCGACGGCGTCGGCGGTGCTGGTGGCGAGCGTGGCGTTGAACATCGACGGCCGGGCGTTCATGGACGCGAGGTACGTGGATGGATGGGATCTGCTGGTGGGAGGGCTGAAGGTGGTGGGATGCGGGCTCTACATCCCGCTCGCGGCGGCGGTGGCGGGGTTGAACGCCCGGGGCGGCGCGGAGGCAGTGGGCGAGGCCACGACGAACGGCGTGGTGGCGGCCAGCCTGGGATGCCTGTTGATTGACCTGACGGTGTCGCTTGCGTTCCAGTTCATGCGCCTGTGAGTGACACCGGTCCGGACACGCTGGTCTTCGAGGACGTGGCGATCGCCTTCGAACAAGGCCGCCGCGTGCTGGACGGCCTGAGCGCGCGGGTCTCCACGCGGGAGCTGACGTTCATCGCGGGAGCGAGCGGCTCCGGCAAGAGCGTGCTGTGCCGGCTGGCCGTGGGGTTGTTGAAGCCAGGGGCCGGCACGGTGACGCTGTTCGGTGAGCGCGTGGACACCCAGCCGGAGCGGACGCTGGTGACCCTCCGCCGCAGGGCGCCGTACCTGGTGCAGGGCCCCGCGCTGCTGGACTGGAGGACGCTGCGAGAGAATGTGCGCCTCGCGGCTCCGAGCGCGCCCGAGGACGCCGTGGAGACGGCGCTGGAGAAGGTGGGGCTGAAGGAGTGGGCGGACCGACTGCCGCCGGAGCTGGGGCCGGGAGCGAAGAAGCGCGCGGCCATCGCGAGGGCGCTCGTGCTCAAGCCGCGCTACCTGCTGCTGGACGAGCCGACGACGGGATTGGACCGGAGGGCGGCGATGCAGGTGGAGGCGGTGTTGGCGTCGTTGAAGGAACAGGGCCTGGGGGCGCTGGTGGTGTCGCACGACTACCGGCAGTTGAGAGACATCGCGGACCGGGTGTTGGTGGTGGCGAAGGGGCGCAATGCGTACCTGGGGAGCCCCGAGGGGTTCCTGAAGTCCCCTGCCCCGGAGCTGCGGACGCTGACGGCGCCGTTCATGGAGGGCGCGACGGATGGATGAGCAACGGCTGGAGTTGAAGGTCGGGGCGCTGGTGCTCGCGACGCTGGTGGGCGTGCTGGTGTTGCTCTGGTTGATGGGAGAGCTGACGCTGGGCCGGGGCGCCAGGCTGGAGGTGGACTTCGGGCACACGGGCAATGTGGTGCAGGGAGCCCCGGTGAAGCTGGGAGGCGTCCAGGTGGGCAAGGTGGACACCATCCATCTCCTGGCGGACCGACGGGACGCGAAGGGCCTCCCCCTCCCCGTCCGCATGGACCTGTCCGTGGAGCCCGCGGCAAGGGGCGCGCTGCGCAAGGACGCCCGGGTCACGGTGGCGACAGTGGGCCTCCTGGGTGAGCCGTATCTGGAGTTGAACCCTGGCAACGCGGACGCACCGCTGCCGGAGACCGAGGCGTTGCGAGGCGTGGATGCGCCGCGTCTGGATTTGCTGTCGGAACAGCTGTCCAAGTTCGTGACGCTGCTGTCGGACATGCTGGAGAAGGACCCGGAGGCCGTGACCGGCCTGGCCGCCAACGTGTCGCGACTGGCGAAGACGCTGGAGCAGGTCCTGAAGGAGAACCAAGGCGACGTGAGGGTCCTGGCCACGGAGCTGGCGGCGGCGTCGAAGGACCTGCGGCAGCTCGCGCAGTTGGCGAAGGAATCCATGCAGCCCGGCGGCAAGGGAGCCCGGCTCCTGGACGACGCCTCCGCCGTGGCGGCGCTGATGCGAAAGGACCTCCCCGGGCTGACGAGGTCCGCCGGAGCGACGTTGGATGGCCTGGCGGCGGTGACAGGCCCGCTGACGCCCGAGGACGGCCAGCAGGTGAAGCTGGCCCTCCAGCGCTTCACGGCGGCGGCGGGTCAACTGGAGCAGATCGCGACCAAGGCGGATCGGATCCTCGGACAGCTGGACGCAGGCGAAGGGACAGGCGGAGCGCTGCTGAAGGACCCGGCCCTCTACGATGAGCTGAAGACCCTGGTCACCGACCTGCGCAAGCACCCGTGGAAGATCCTCTGGAAGGACTGAGCGGCCTCTGGCCGGGATCCAGCGCCCAGGTTCCTGCGGCCCTGCGCTTCAAGTCAAAGCGTGGTCGGCACCGGCACTTCGCTCGCGGGCGCTGGAGCGGGCGTCGCATCCTCGGCCACGGGCGAGCTCAGGATCCACGAGTACCCATGACTCAGCCGGTACGTCGCGCGCTTCCCACAGCCCGCGACGCCGGTCGTCACGCGATCCAGCTTGGACGTCTGGAGCTCGGACTTCCCACAGCCCAGGTCGAACTCCGCGCGAAGCCTCACATCGGGAATCCAGTGGCACTGGCCCATCACACAGCGCAACTCGTAGACGCCCTCGGTGTTGCAGCCAATCATCTGGTACTGGTTTTCACCCAGGTACTGCGGCGTCAGCTCCACATCGCACTTGAGATCCCTGGCGGCGATCCTCTCCAGGTTCGCGTAGCGCTTCGCGTTGATGGACGGTCCCATCTGGGAGAAGTCCACCTTGGAGTTGCGCCGGCGCCCCCCGCATCCCACCACCAGGAGCGCCGCACCCGCGCAAACGACCGACAGTCGAACGATGTTCATGGTCGGACATCTAGCATGAGCGCGCTCACTTGGATTGCCCACCAATCGCAGGGAAGCGCTCATAGGCATGTCGGAGCGACGCAAGGTGCTCGGGCCGCTCCAAGTCCAGGGGCGCCTCGGTAAGCTGAACCAGCCACCCACCCTCCAGTGGCCGAGAGATCCATCCGACATCACGTGCGGACTCCGGTAAGCCAATGGCGCGTGAAGTAGCCTCCGACCAGTAGTTCAGCCACCCGATACGATGTGGAAGTTCAGGCGAATGGAGCTGAGCTGGGGCCTTGAGCGCTGGCAGTCCTCGCGGAGGCGACCCTGGCTCGTGCGGATGGACCGTCTGGCCGGAGATCTCCACACTCGCTCCGAAGGGAGTCGCGTGCCCCCAGAACGCATTCGCACTCACCGCCACCGCGCCCAGGAGGTCCGCTGCGGCCGCGAGCACTGGCTCGGTCATGGGGAGTTCCACCTGGACCTCGAACAGCGCCTTGCCCCCAGGCCCTGAGTTCGCGCTGAGCCCCAAGCCGAAAACCGTCACAGGCCAATGCTCGTCGTTGTTACAGAGCATTGGAAAGCCGCCGCTGTTCTGAGCCCGAGCAAGCCATTCCGCTCGTTGTGACACATGGTGAACCTGGTGATCCTCGGCAACGGCCCACTCCAATCGCAGATCCGGCAAGGAACGTTCCACGGCGCGAACGACCGCCAGAGGACGCGGGTCGTCGCCCTTGAGCGCGGGGCCATACACCTTGATGCTCAGCATGTCGTGCATCATCGTCTTCTCAGCACCACGTCATGACGACGACCTGTAGGTCAGGCGCCGCCTCTTTGAGTATCCGCCGATGTGCCTCCGTACGCACGCCGATGACAAAATCATAGTGACACGCCGCAGCCAGATCTCGCTCGCGTCGGCCTTCCTCTACCTGCTTCTGAAGCTCTGTCCGCCTCACGAAAGCATTGTAATTCTCGATGGCGTTCGTCTTGACCTCCCAGAGCGTGCGCGTTCCGCCCTGGAGTGCATCGAACCGCTTCCCATTGATGAGCACATCCCAGCCAGGAAGGACGTTCCCGGGCACGCGGTCCGCGCACTGATTGTGCAGGTCATTTCCCCCCAGATGCCGCACTCGCTGAGGCGTGCACTCGGGGCGGCGCTCACGCGTCCCAGGGGCAGGTGGCAACGGCGGCAGCCAGTCCTGTCCGGATGTTTCTGGTTGGGGCTGACGCTCCACCCACCGATCCGGTAGTGCGGGCTTCGTCTGTGGAGCGGGACGCTCATCTTCGGGATAGGCGCCGCTCAGCTCATGCGCAGCCAAGGCCTCGTGGATGGCGACCGCAACGACCACCACCCCGATGACAACGACCGCCCCCACCACGACTTCCGGAGCAGCCAGGACACAGATCCCGAGCCCCATGGCTGCCGCCCCCGCAGAGGCGACAGCGCATCTTCCTTCCGGGTCTCTGAACCGAACCCGCTCGTGCTCAAGGGTCGGGTAGCACCGCTCCACGAGCGTCGGCCATGACTGGGACGCCTCTCTGACAACGCATCGTCCCTCGTCACTCCACGGCAACTTCGCCGCCCTCCGCAGATTGGCGACTCGGAGGCTTCGGGCTGCGCGTTCTTCAGGTCCATGCCCCGGGGTGGCACAGGCCAACATCTGGAACAGGATTACGAGCCAGGGACCGAAGCGCATGGCCTCGCCTTTTCGCTCAGGCGAGGGAACCGCGTCGAGGGGTACCTGGATTGAAACCGCATGGCTCCAGCGGCGGTCGGCCATCGCCGCGCATCGACGCAGGAATCAGGATCGCGTCGCCTCCGAGCTCTCCGGCAGCAGGTCCGCCTGGAGCATCAACTCCTCGCTGGGAGACAGGTCGTAGTGGCGTGCGGCCTCTCCAATGATTTGAACCAGGGGCGTCCGCGGATCCTCGGCCCGCCGTGCCGCGATCCGGCGGGCGGCGTTGCGCAGGGCCTCGCCCCTGGGAGACAGGTCCTCGGCCATCTCGACACCTCGCTTGGGTGAGCAGCCGCGCCATGCGGCCCCTCTCTCCACGGTTCGGACGGACCCACGCCAAGGCAAGGGCGACGACGGCGGTGGGAGCAGGCGCTTCCCGTCAGCCCCCGCCCACGGGAAGCGGGCGGCTCGCAGGGCGGCGCGTGCCTTCCTCTCGCTTCCCGGGCACTTCAGCTTTGGCGTTGGACCTCACGCCCAGGAACGAGGAAACGGACATGGCATCGCAAGACACCCCCGACTCCCAGCAGCAGGCAGGAAGCCCCACCCAGCGCAGGACGGACCTCCCGCTCGACGAGCGCCGTCGCATGCGCCATGAGTCCCGCACGTCCCAGACGTTCAAGGCCTTCCTCACGTACCTGCGCGACGTAGGCCAGCTCCAGAGCGAGCAGGCCGCCCAGGAAGCCGCTGTCTCCGTGCTCTGCGTGCTCGAGCAACGCCTCTTCGGTGAAGAGAGCAACGACATGGAGGCCCAGCTACCGCAGAAGCTGCGAGAGCTCCTGGTGCGCTGCGCGCGCCACGAGTCCGGGCCGCCGCCCCGGAAGTTCGGCCGCGGCGAGATGCTGGAGATGGTGGCCGATGACCTCGGCCTGGAGCCCCAGGGCGCCGAGCCCATCATCCGCGCCGTCTTCAGCGCCATCCAGGCGCAGATCTCCGACGGCGAGAGCGACGACATCGCCGGAGAGCTTCCGACGGACATCCGCGACCTGTGGGCCCGGCCCGCCTGAAGCGCCTTCAGGCCGCGGAGACCACCGTCCCCTGCGCCAGGGCACACAGCGTCTCCACGCCGTCCTTCACGGCGAAGACCTCGCACTGGCACACGGCCTGCCGCTTGCCGGCGGCCTTCGCCTGGGCCCGCGCGATGAGCAGCGAGCCCACGGCGGGCTTCAGGTAGTTGATCTTGTACTCGGAGGTCAGCGCGTTGCCCCCCAGCGCCAGGCCACCCGCGAACGTGATGGCGTTGTCCGCGAGGTAGCTGAGCACGCCGCCGTGGACGAAGCCGTGCTGCTGCTTCAGGTGGTCCACGATGCCCAGCCGCAGCTCCGCGCTCCCCGGCCCGGAGCTCGCGAGCTGCGCTCCGATGAACTGGCTGAACGGCTGGGCCGCGAACACCTGCCGCGCGAACTCCTGAAGGTCATCCATTCGTCCCTCCCGATTGATAGACCCGTCCATCAATTTGATGGGCAATTCATAGACGGGTCCATGATTCGGGGTCAAGGCACCCCCAGGTTGCCGCCGTCGCACCTTTCGGGTACGCCTGCGACCGTGCCCCGCCGCGAACCGGAGGAAGAGTTCTTCGAGCGCTTCAGCGCCCTGTCCCAGCGCCTGCGGCTGGTCGCCGCGCGCGAGTACGGGACGTTCGACATCGGGAGCGCCCAGGCGAAGTTCCTGCGCCACATCGGCCGGCATGGCCGCAGCTCGCAGGCGGAGCTGGCCCGGGCCACGGGCACCGACCCGACGCTGACCGGCCGGGCGCTCGAATCGCTGATTGAACGCGGCTGGATCCGTCGGGAGCGCAGCGAGGCGGACCGCCGCCAGTACTCCCTCGAATTGACGGAGGAAGGTCAGCGCGCGCGCAGGCGGGTGGAGGACGCGCGCAGGCGCATCATCCGGCGCCTGTTCGCGGAGCTGGACGCGCGCGACCTGGACGACTTCGACCGGCTCACGAAGAAGCTCCTGGCCGCGCTCGAAGGCGTCGCGGACGACAGCATCAAGCCTTGAGCGCTACCCCTCCGCCGGGGCCGGCGCGTTCACCGGCTCTGGCGGCTCCACCGGCGGCTTGACGATGAGCTGCTCCAGCGTGGGCCGCTTCGGCTTCTCGAACGGAGCCAGCTTCACCGGCTTGTTCGTGCGCGCGGACTCCTGTAGCGCGACGATGACGCGCACGTCCGCCAGCCCTTCGATGCCGTTGGGCTCCGGATCCCGATCCTCCAGGATGCACTTCGAGAAGTAGACGAGCTCCGGCGCGAACTGGTCGCTGTTCTTGAACGTCCGCGTCTCCGTCTCTCCCCCCACCGTGAGCTCGTGCTGGATGTCCGTGCCGTAGCCGAAGCCCTGCTTCACCTGGAGGTCCCCTTCCGTGCCCACCAGCCGGTAGCTCGACACGGCGGCGGCCTCGTGGCTGATGGCGAACTGCGCCACCCGTCCATGCGGGAACCGCATCAGCGCGAACGCCGACCCGTCCACGCCGTGGAACCGCCCGTCCCTTCCGCCCCCCGTGAACGCGAAGACCTCGCGCGGCTCGTCGCGGAACAGGTAGCGCGCGGCGTTGATGGGGTATGGCCCTTCGTCCAGCAGCGCCCCACCTCCCACGTCCACGCGCGTGCGGATGTCCCCTTCGCGCACCTGCTGCGTCAGCGTCCCCGAGAACACCAGCGGGTCCCCCAGCCTCCCCGAGCGCACCAGCTCGATGGCGCGGAGGTTCGCCTCCTCGAAGTGCAGCCGGTAGGCGATCATCAGCTTCACGTCGTGCTCGTTCGTGACGCGGATCATCGCCTCGCAGTCCTCCACCGTCGTCGCCATCGGCTTCTCGCAGAGGACGTGCACGCCCGCGCGCGCGGCGCGCTCCGTGAAGGCCCGGTGCAGCGAGTTGGGCACCACGAGGTAGACCGCGTCCGCCTTCGAGTCGCGCAGCACCTGCTCGAGGTTCTCGTAGCCCCCCACGTGCGCCACCCCGTACCGCTCCTGGAGCACGTCCCGCTTCGCCTGGTCGGAGGAGATGATCGCCACCAGCTCGGAGTTCTCTTCCGCGTGCTGGAACGCCGGGAGGATGGCCACCTGCGCGAGGTTGCCCGCTCCCACCACCGCGTACCGCACCCGCCTGGTCGTCCCCTGCGCCATCGTGCACCTCTCCCGTGGTGAGGCTTTACGCTGGTGACGCGTCGGGCCAGCCCGCAAGCCACGCACCGGGGCCGCATGATGGGCAGCCAGCCAGGCACCCGGGCTTTCGTGCAGCCCCCATCCGGCCTATGCCGTCCTCCCAGAGGACCCCATGCCCTTCATGAAGATGCTTGCCCGCCTCGGGATTGGCAGCGCGCGCGTGGACACGCGCCTGGAGCACGACACCGTGCGCGCGGGCGGCGACCTGCGCGGCCTCGTCCACGTCCAGGGCGGCCACACGGCCCAGCGGATCGACCGCATCGAGCTGCACCTGATGGCGCAGTACCTCCAGCGAGACAACGACCGCCGCAGCGCGCTCAACGCCGTCGTGCGCACCTGGCGCGTCTCCACCCCCTTCACCCTCCAGCCCCACGAGGAGCGCGAGCTCCCCTTCTCCCTGCGCGTCCCCACCCACACGCCCATCACCGAGCGCGGCACGCCCGTGTGGCTCAAGACGGCGCTCGACATCGACAACGCCCTCAACCCCGAGGACAGCGACCGGATCCACGTCCTGCCCCACCCCTCCCTCCAGACCGTGCTCGAGGCCGTCCAGCAGTTGGGCTTCCAGTGGCGCAACGCCTACTGCGAGGCCGGCGGCCCCCTGGGGCGCGACGAGCCCTTCGTGCAGGAGCTGGAGTTCCACGCCGGCCCCTCGTGGCAGGGCCCCCCTCGCACGCTCGCCATCCTGCCGTTCCCACGGGAGGACGCGCTGGAGCTGGTCCTCGACCTGGACCGCGGCCCCCGGGGCCTCACGTCCCTCCTGGAGGGCGCGCTGCTGGACGGCGGCCGGCGCTCACTGCTCGTGCTGTCCTCCTCGGAGCTGTCCTCGGGGGCAGGGGCGGTCGCGGAGCTGCTCGCCCCCCGGCTTCGCAACGAAACGTGACAGCCCGGGAACCCCCGCCCTTCGTGCGGGGGTGGACGCACCCGCCGTCCCAAGTCCTCCGCCCGGGCGCGGAAGTGGTACAAGCCGCCGTGTGAAAGCTCCCCCGCCTCCCGCTGCCCCCGAAACCCCCACCTTCGACGCCCTCGGGCTCAAGCCCGAGCTCGTCGAGGCGTTGACGTCGCTCGGCTACGAAGAGCCCACCCCCATCCAGGCCGCCTCGCTCCCGCCGCTGCTGGCCGAGAAGGACCTGCTGGGCATCGCCGCCACGGGCACCGGCAAGACGGCCGCGTTTTCGCTTCCGCTCCTCCAGCACCTGCGGCCCGGCGCCGCCGCGCCGCACAGCACCTCCGCGCTGGTGCTCGTGCCCACGCGTGAGCTGGCCATGCAGGTGTCCGAGGCCATCCACCGCTATGGCCAGAAGCTGGGCGTGAGCGTCCTCCCGCTCTACGGCGGCCAGGAGATCGGCCGGCAGCTGCGCGTGCTCAAGCGCGGCGTGGACGTCATCGTCGCCACGCCGGGCCGCGCGCTGGATCACCTGCGGCGCAAGACGCTGAAGCTGGACCAGGTGCAGACCGTGGTCCTGGACGAAGCGGACGAGATGCTCGACATGGGCTTCGCGGACGACCTGGAGGCCATCCTCTCCGAGACGCCCGAGGACCGGCAGACGGCGCTGTTCTCCGCCACCCTGCCCCCGCGCATCGCCAGCATCGCGGAGCGCCACCTGCGCGAGCCGGTGCGCGTGCGCATCGCGAAGGAGAAGCTGGAGGCCGGGGAGATGCCCCGCGTCCGGCAGACGGCCTACATCGTGCCGCGCGCGTTCAAGATCGCCACGCTGGGGCGCGTGCTGGACCTGGAGTCCCCCACCGCGGCCATCGTGTTCTGCCGCACGCGCACGGAGGTGGATGAGCTCACCACGTCCCTCAACGGCCGGGGCTGGCGCGCGCACGCGCTCCACGGCGGCATGAGCCAGGAGCAGCGCGACCGCGTCATCAAGCAGTTCAAGTCGCAGGCGGCGGACCTGCTCATCGCCACGGACGTCGCGGCGCGCGGCCTGGACATCCCGCGCCTGACGCACGTGGTGAACTTCGACGTGCCCAACGCGCCGGAGGCCTACGTGCACCGCATCGGCCGCACGGGCCGCGCCGGCCGCGAGGGCGTGGCCATCACCCTGCTGGAGCCCCGCGAGCACCGCCTCCTGCGCAACATCGAGCGGCTCACCGGCCAGCGCATCGAGGTCTCCGCGGTCCCCACCGTGTCGGACCTGCGCGCGCGCCGGCTGGAGATGATCCGCTCGTCCCTGCGCGAAGCGCTCGTGGCCGGGGAGCTGGACGCCTTCCGCGGCATCGCGGAGGACCTGTCCGGCGAGTTCAGCGTCATGGACGTGGCCGCCGCCGCCATCAAGCTCCTCCAGGAGAAGGAGGACGAGGGCAAGGAGTCCAACGAGCAGGAGATTCCCCAGGTCTCACCGCCGCAGGAGCGGAAGTTCCCGCGCGGGGAACGCGCCGGGCCGCCGGGCCGGTTCGCGGACCGCGGTGAGCGCGGAGACCGCGGCGAGCGCCCCGCACGAGGCCCTCGCCCCGAGCGCGGAGAGCGCGGCGAGCGTGGCCCCTCGCGCCCCCAGCGCGCGCCGGAGTGGAACGTCACGCGCCTGTTCATCGGCGCGGGGCGCACGGCGGGCATGCGACCGGCGGACCTCGTGGGCGCCATCGCGGGCGAGGCGGGGCTCGAGTC
>JAFADT010000021.1 GCA_023424585.1 Pseudomonadota bacterium | reverse complement strand
GAGGATGGACTCGTCGTGCTTGCCGGGGACGATGTCGAACTCGCCGCCCACGCCCGCGCCCGCGGAGCCCGGGCGCTTGCACTCGCCCAGGTTGAACACGCTGGTGTTGTCGAAGTTGAGGAACAGCTGGCTGGTGATGCCCGCCGTCCCCTTCGGGTTGTGGCAGTGCGCGCAGTTGATGTCCAGGTACGTGCGCGCCCGCGTGGACAGGTCCGCCGCCTGCGGGTCGAACGCGTCCGGCGCCTTCGGCAGGTCCCCGGGGGCGGGCAGTCCGTCCAGCTTGCCCAGGGACGCCAGGTACTCCAGCTGGTCGTGCTCCACGCCACCGTAGGTGTTCGCGTGGTGCAGGTAGCGCGCCTTCACCCCGATGGGGTGCATCACCTGCTCGCCCTTGTCGTCCACCAGGTGGTGGCACTGCTGGCACTGGTTCTTGGACGGGACGTAGAACGTGAACGAGCGGGCTTCTCCCTCCGTGTCGATGAACGTCACGGGCCGCGAGCGCCCGCCGGTGGCCAGCGTGGCCTCCGTCTGCTCCGTGTTCCAGACGTAGGGCCACGCCTCCCAGCCCGAGGGCTGCCGCACCAGGACGCGCGTCTCGATGTAACGCACGTCCTGGTCCGGCTTCCGCAGGTCCGCCGGGAAGGCGAACGTCTTCGTGATGAGCGTCCCCACCGGCAGGTCCAGCGCGGCCACGGGGTCGTAGTGCGCCGTCTTGCCGGGGGGGATGTAGAGGGTGCGTGACTTGACCGCGTAGTCGGAGAACAGCGCGGTGGACAGGGTGTAGGGCACGTTGCCCTCCACCGGGACGAGCCCTCCGTCCGCCGGGCTTCCGGTGAACAACCCGAAGCCCGACAGCGCGTTGGGGATGGCCAGCGGAGGCCCGGCGTCCGGCTCGCCCGCGTCGGGCGTTCCGGCATCCGTCCCCGCGTCCACGGAGCCCGCATCCGGCTCCCCCGCGTCCGGAACCCCCGCGTCCGCCGTTCCAGCATCCGGCACGGGGGTCCCCGCGTCGGGTGTGGGCCCGGGGCCTTCCGGGTCGGAGGACCCGCAGGCCGCCAGCGACAGCGCCAGCAGCACCACGGAGAGACGGGGGTTCACGAACGACGTCCACATGGGTGTCACGCTCCCTGACCGCGACTACGGGATGAAGTCACCAATCGTCAGCGCGGGGCTGAAGCCCGAGCAGTTGAACTCCGCCTGGGTGGCCGGGTAGCGCCGCGTGAGGGCCCACGCGCCCGGCAGGTCGCCGCCCGCCGCGGTCTGGCCCGCCGCCACCAGGTCCAGGTCCGCGATGGCCGCGGTCGTGCCCGGCGGCAGCGTGTTGTTGGTGAAGCAGATGTTGATGGGGTTCACCTGCGCGCGGTCATGGCCGTAGGGGTCCAGGCCGTCCCACACCAGGGGCTCCACGCCCACCGAGCCCTGCGTCTCGCCATAGGCGTAGAGCGCCGCCATGGCCGCGCCCAGCGGGCGCAGCTGCTGGTCCAGGTTGCCGTTGTCCACGTTGTCGCCGCTCCCACCCTGGAAGGTGTTGTCGTGGACGTAGACGTCCGAGCTCGCGAAGTTCCCGCCAGCCGCGTCCCACAGCGCCGGGTTGGGCTCGATGGCGAGGCCGCTCAGCACCGCCACGTCCACCGTGTTGTTGTTGGCCCAGGTGTTGCCCGTCAGCTCCACGCGGCGCGACGCCAGCAGGAACGTGCCCGTGCCCGCCGGCACCTGCGACACCGTGCTGCTGCTGGCCGCGACGGAGGCGAAGTTGTTCCGGTTGTTGCCGGTGATGATGTTGTCCTTCACCCGGATGTCGGAGCCCCGGATGGGGTTGCCCGGCAGGTCGAACACCACCAGGCCCGTGGTGTTGTCCTGGGCCGTGTTGCCCAGCACGTAGGCGTACTGCGTGTTTTCAATCTCGATGCCCGCCACGTTCTGCTTCGCCACGCTGTTGCGCACGACGGCGTACTGCGTCTGGCCCACGTAGATGCCCGCGTCCGCGGCGTTGTACGCCTCGCAGTCCTCGATGACGACGTACTTGGACTTCACCGGGTACAGGCCGTACTTGCCGTTGCTCTCCTTGTCGGCCTCCGCCCACTCCGTGCGCACGCGGCGCATCACCACGTCGGTGGAGGACTCCACGCGGATGGCGTCCTTCTTCGCGTTCCACACCGCCAGGTCGCGCACCTCGAAGCGGTCGCCCACCACGTCCAGGCCGTTGGAGTTCGCCGCCGCGTTGGTGAACACCAGCACGGTGCTGTTCGCCCCGCCCGTGCCCTCGCCCTTGGCGCCCTTGCCCGCGCCCACCAGCGTGATGCCCTTCTGGCGGATGGTGATGGCGTTGTCGAACGTGTACGTGCCCGCCGCCAGTTGGATGGTGGTGCACTCGGCCAGCGTGTTCACCTGGTCCTGGAACGCCTCCTCCTCCCCCGGATTGAAGGTCAGCGTCGCCTGGGCCTTGCCCTCGCAGGAGAAGGTCCCCGCGCTGCCGCCGTCCCAGGGGATGCCCGTGTCCACGCTGCCCGCGTCCGTCCCGGCGTCCGTGTCCGTCCCGGCGTCGCTGCCGGCGTCCGTGTTCGTCCCCGCATCCACCTTCACGCCCGAGTCTGGCGTGTTGTTGTTGTCATCGTCGTCCGAGCAGGCGGTCAGCGAAAGGGCCCCCACCAGGGCCACAAGGGTCGCGCACGTCGCGCGGGTCCACTGCAAACGGGGCATGTCGTTCCTCCGCGAGGCCGCTCCGCATGGACCTCGGGGAAGCACCCGCGGCCCGCGAAGCAGCGGGAAGGCGGCATGCTCGGAGCAAAGACACACTGACGACAAGCACAAGTTTCACGTTTGTGTTTTGACGCGGCGTACCTTTGATCACGGAGGAAAAAGCACGCACACGCGGTAAGCCTATCGCTCGCAATGTGTTCGGAATGCGAATGACGCATGGCTCCATGGCTGGCGCCCGGCCAGGCCCGGGAGCAGCGCGCCGTGCTCCCCGGAGCCGCCCCGCGCGGTCATCTTGAGGAGCAGGTCGCGGCGCGGTTTCCCTCTCCCGCGACGCAAGGAAGGAGGACTCCATGCGCACGGGCACCCTGGTGACCCTCGTGGTGGCGCTCGCGTCCGGTCCGGTCACGGTCCTGGCGCAGCAGGACGAAGCGGTGACTGCCCCGGAGGGCAATGATTCGCAGAACCTGGATGACCGGCAATCACTGACAAGTGATTCCGGTGAAAGCACCTTCTGGGACAATTACTGGTATCAACCGCCCGCGGAGAGCGGGTTCCAGCAGCCGCTCGCCGGGTCGTATCAGCTCCAGCAGCCGCTCGTCGGCACGTACCAGCTCCAGCAGCCGCTCGTCGGCACGTACCAGCTCCAGCAACCCCTCATCGGGACGTACCAGCTCCAGCAGCCGCTCAACGGCGCGTATCAGCTCCAACAACCGCTCATTGGGACGTACCAGTTGCAGCAACCCCTCATCGGGACGCAGCAGCAGCGCCTGCCGATGCACGGGACGGGCGCCCCGCCGCGGGCGCGCTGAGCCTTCCGCGCCCCTACCGCCGGGCGTTGAAGGTGTCGCACGCCTCCAGCGTCCCCTGCTCCAGGCCGCGCTTGAACCAGGTCATGCGCTGCGCGGCGGAGCCATGGGTGAAGGACTCGGGGACGACGTAGCCCCGGGCGCGCTTCTGGAGCGTGTCGTCGCCCACGGCGCTGGCGGCGCCCAGGCCCTCCTCCACGTCGCCCTGCTCCAGGATGTCGCGCTCCTGCTGGGCATGGTGGGCCCAGATGCCGGCGAAGCAGTCCGCCTGGAGCTCGGTCAGCACGGAGAGCTGGTTGGCCTGCTCCTCGCTCGTGCGGCTGCGCAGCGACTGCACCTTGCGGGAGATGCCCAGCAGGTTCTGCACGTGGTGCCCCACCTCGTGCGCGATGACGTACGCGCGGCCGAAGTCACCCGGCGCGCCGAAGCGGCTCTCCAACTCGTCGAAGAAGCTCAGGTCCAGGTACACCTTCTGGTCGCCCGGGCAATAGAAGGGCCCCACCGCGCTCTGCTGCATGCCGCACGCGGACTGCACCGCGTCCGTGAAGAGCACCAGGCGCGGCTGCACGTAGCGCACGCCCTGGGGCTCCAGCAGGCCGGGCCAGGTGTCCTCCGTGTCCGCGAGCACCACGGAGGCGAAGTCCTTCAGCTGCTCCTGCCGCGGGTCGACGCTCCCGGAGCCGCCCGTGCCCGGCTGCGAATACGGCGAGGCGCGCGTGTCCACCTGCACGTCGGAAGGGTCGCCGCCCAGCAACATCACCAGCAGGGCCACCACCAGCGACGCGGCGCCACCGCCCACCGCGAGCGGGCGTCCGAAGCCACTGCCCCGCCGATCCTCGATGTTCGAGCTGCGACGTCCGCCTTCCCACCTCATCCCGTGCCCCTTCCCGCGAATCAGCCGGTCCGAGGACCAAGGTAGGCAGCGGGCCCTCCGCCAGCGATGGCGCCGCCCCGCGACAACCGGACGTCAGGAGGTCCCCAGGGCAGCCGGGCGGACGGGCCTCCGCCTACCTGCCAGGAGAGAAGCCCACCGCGCCGGCGGCCACGCGCGCGGCGGCGGCCAGGCGCTCCAGCAGGGCGGGCCCGAAGTACTGGCGCCGGGACTCGCCCTGCCCCGCGCGCACCTGCTCCGGCGTGTCCACGTAGCCCACGTAGCCGTTGGCCAGCCCCAGCACGTGCGAGGCCCCGGACGCGTCCGCCAGCCTCCGGCCCGCGCCCACGGTGGGCTCCCCCGGGATGGACAGGAGCTCCAGCGGCCCCAGCACCAGCACGTCCACCTCCGCCTCGCGCGGCGAGGAGCCGCACAGGAAGTTGTCCCCCGCCGCCCGGGTGAGGGCGGGCACCAGCCGCGACGAGTCCGGCCGGGGCAGCGCCACCTGCACGCGCGCGAACGCCAGCCGCACCGGCTCCGCCACGGCCGCAGGCACCGCCGTGTCCGCCAGCGCGGACAGCTTGCGAGCGAAGCCCAGGGCGCGCTCGGGGCCCTGCCCCTCGTTGAAGGTCACGGAGGCATTGCCCTCGCTGCCCTGCACGAACAGGGAGACGCCCGAGCCCAGCTCCTCGCGCAGCGCGCTCAGCCGCCCCGGGTAGTCCGGATCCACCAGCGCCCGCTGCCGCGGAATGAGCGCGGCGTGCCCCGCGAACACCAGCACCTCCGCCACCGGCCCCGCCGCCCCGCGCAGCACCACCCGCGTGAGCTGGCCGTCCGGGACGTCGCCGCCGGAGCGGGAATGGACGAGCCCCGCGTCCGCCGCGCCGCCCACCTCCAGCGTCACGTCCGTCATGGCGCCCGCCGCCTTCTCCAGCGCCTCGCTCGCGCCCTCCACCACCGCGCTCACGGACGCCTCCCGGTAGCGCCCCGTGCCGGAGAGCTGCGCCGCCCACCGCGCGTCGTAGCCCCCAAAGGAGGAGTGCGTGTGCGTGGCCAACACCAGCACCTCCTTCACCCCGGCCTTCGCCGCGCGCTCGCGCACCCGCGCCGTGATTTCCGGGGTCACCAGGAGCAGCTCCAGCGACACCACGCCCACGCGCGCGCCGCCGGCCTCCAGCACCAGGGCCCGCGCCTGGAGGGGGACCTCGGCCTGGCTCGCCTCGGGCCGGGGCGGGACGTAGCCCGCCACCACCACCGGGAAGGGCGGGGAGAGGGCCACCTTCGCCGCGCCCGCCTTGAGGGGGCCTTCGCCACGCACCTGTGACAGCACCTCGGGCGCGCGCTCCTCCCACCTCCCACACCAGTTCCAGGAGGCGAGCGCGTAGGCGGCCCCGGCCGTCAGCAAGGCGAAGGGCAGCAGGGTGCGGAGGAAGGAGCGCCGGAAGAAGGACATGCCGGCGGGAGCGTAACCGCTCGGGGCTTCCCGGCGGCGCCCACCTTTCGAGCGACGGCGCCTTGGCTGGCCTACAAGGGCCGACGTCGACCGCGGGTGGAATACCCACCTTCAAGGCGTGCGTTCCTGTTCCGCTTCGCGGTCGAAAGGGGTAAGGCAGCGCGCCATGTGCGGCATCTTCGGAATCGTGGGTCACGGAGAGGCGTCCAACCTGACGTACCTGGGGTTGCACGCCCTGCAGCACCGCGGGCAGGAGTCCGCAGGCATCGTCGCCTCTGACGGGCACACCCTGCGCGCGCACCGGCAGATGGGCCTGGTGGCGGACATCTTCACCGCGCCGGTGATCGAAGGGCTCCCGGGCAGGGCGGCCATCGGCCACGTGCGCTACAGCACGGCGGGCGGCAGCGGCATCAAGAACGCCCAGCCCCTGTTCGTGAACTACGCGGGCGGCCAGTTCTCCATCGCGCACAACGGCAACCTCGTGAACGCGACGGAGCTCAAGGCGGAGCTGGAGTCGGAGGGCGCGCTGTTCCAGTCGGACGCGGACACGGAGGTGGTGATGCACCTGCTCGCCCGCTCCAAGCAGCCCTCCTTCGAGGCGCGCCTGGTGGAGGCGCTGCGCCGGGTGGAGGGCGCCTACAGCATCCTGCTGCTCACCGAGGACAAGCTCATCGCGGTGCGCGACCCCAACGGCTTCCGGCCGCTGGTGCTGGGCAAGATGAAGGAGGGCGCTTACGTGCTCGCCAGCGAGACGACGGCGCTGGACCTCATCGAGGCGGAGCTCGTGCGCGAGCTGGAGCCCGGGGAGCTGGTCGTCATCGAGAACGGCGTGCTGCGCTCCAGCATGCCCTTCAAGCCCGCGCCCCGGCTGGGCCGCTGCATCTTCGAGCACGTCTACTTCGCCAAGCCGGACTCCGTCCTCTTCGGCTCCAGCGTCTATGAGGTGCGCAAGCGCCTGGGCATGCAGCTGGCGCGCGAGCAGCCCGCGCAGGCCGACCTGGTCATCGCGGTGCCGGACTCGGGCGTGCCCGCGGCCATCGGCTTCTCGCAGGTGAGCGGCATCCCCTACGACGTGGGCCTCATCCGCAGCCACTACGTGGGCCGCACCTTCATCGAGCCGCAGCAGTCCATCCGCCACTTCGGCGTGAAGCTGAAGCTGTCCGCCGTGCGCCAGGTGCTCAAGGGCAAGCGCGTGGTGGTGGTGGACGACTCCATCGTGCGCGGCACCACCAGCCGCAAGATCGTGAAGATGCTCAAGGCCGCGGGCGCCGTGGAGGTGCACCTGCGCATCTCGTCGCCGCCCACGCAGTGGCCCTGCTACTACGGCATCGACACGCCCAGCCGCACGGAGCTCATCGCCGCCAGCCACACCACGGAGGAGATCGCGAAGTACGTGACGGCGGACTCCCTGGGCTACCTGTCGCTGGAGGGCCTGGGCACCGCGGTGGACGACCCGAAGCGGAGCACCTACTGCACGGCGTGCTTCTCCGGGCAGTACCTCACCGACAAGCTGTCCCAGGGCGCGGGTGCCGCCACCAAGCTCAGCGCCTGAGGCGCCGGCCCCGCCGTCGGGTCGGCCCGGGCTCGCCCAGGCGGAGCGGCAGTTCGTCCGCTCCGTCGTCGCGGGCCTCGTGCTGTTGGGCGCGGTCGCCGTGGCGGGGCCGCTGCTCTCCTACCGGAGCGACGTCGCCGTGGCCCGCGCGGAGTTCCAGTCCCGCATGACGCGTGAGGCGCGCGTCTACGCGGAGGCGCTGGGCCTGCACCTGAAGCTGCTCCAGACGGAGCTGTTGCGCGTGTCGGAGGGCGTGGGCCCGGACGTGAAGCGCGAGCTGCCCACGGAGGACCTCCAGGACCTCACCACGCCCCGCGCCGGCCTCTTCCACGCGGGCGTGATGGTGCTGGACGCGCAGGGCAAGCTGCGCTGGAGCGACCCGCCCCTGGAGGACTCCGGCTTCGCCACGCGCCCCTGGTTCCAGCAGGTGCTCGCGCGCCAGACGTCGGTGGTGGACGCCATCGCGCCGGGCGCGTCCCTCTTCGTCGTCGCGGTGCCGGTGGTGCGCGGGGGACAGACGACCGCGGTGCTCGCGGGCCTGCTGGACACGGAGATGGCGCTGCCGGGCGGGCGGCCGCTGAGCAACGACCTGGAGCTGCTCGTCCTCAACGCCTCGGGCGACCTCTTCCTGCCGAGCGAGCCGCCCTCGTGGGCCAACGTGTCGCGCGCGTCCGGGGAGCTGCGCGACTTCATCCGCGAGGGCGTCCGGCCCCCTTCGCTGAACGCCACGCCGGAGACCTTCCTCACCGCCACGCCCGTGCCCGGCACGGGGCTGCACCTGGTGCTCGCCGCGGACGAGACGGCGCTGCTGGCCGGCCTGCGCGACCGCTTCCTCGTGCAGTTGCTGGTGCTGGCGCTGCTCCAGGTGGGCACGCTGGTGCTCTTCACCGTCCACTGGCGCCGCGTCTACGGCCTGTTCCGCGAGGTGGAGACGCGCTCCGCGCAGCAGGAGAAGATGGCCGCGCTGGGCAGCGCCGCCAGCCTCATCGCGCACGAGGTGAAGAACTCCCTCAACGGCCTCAAGGCCGCCACCGGCCTCGTCTCCCCGGAGGGCGAGGGCGGGCTCGTGGTGCGCACGCTGCACGGCCAGATCGACCGGCTGGCGCACCTGGCCACGTCGCTGCTCAACTTCGGCAAGCCGCCCGTCGTGCGCCGCGTGGACGTGGACCTGTCCCAGCTCGTGCGCGACGTGGTGGAGGGCCTGCGCTCGCTGCCGGAGGCCGGCGAGGTGCGCGTGGACGTGGACGTCCCCCCGGCCAGGGCGCCCCTGTCGTGCGACCCGCTGCTCCTCACCACCGCGCTGGACAACCTGGTGCGCAACGCCATGGAGGCCACGGTGGCGGCCAAGGACCTGGGGAGGGTGACCGAGCCCCGCGTGCAGGTGCGCGCCCGCCTGGACGCGGACGCCGCGGTGGTGACGGTGGAGGACAACGGGGGCGGACCGACCCCGGACATGGAGGGGCACCTCTTCGAGCCCTTCCACACCTCCAAGCCCAAGGGCATCGGCCTGGGGCTGGCCATGACGCGCCAGGCGCTGGAGCATCAGGGCGGACAGCTCACCTTCGAGCGCCTCCCCGACGGCAGCCGCTTCCTCCTCCTCCTTCCCCGGGTGCCCCGGCCATGAGCCTCCCCGCCCTCCTCGTGGACGACGACCGCGCCTTCTCCTCCATCGCGGCGGTGGCGCTGCAACGCGAGGGCTTCAGCCTCACGGTGGCGCACTCGCTGCACGAGGCCCGCGCGTCGCTGGCGAAGGCCACGCCCGTGCTGGTGGTGCTGGACCGCCGCCTGCCGGACGGGGACGGGCTCGCGTTCCTGCCGGAGCTGAAGGCGCACGCGCCCGGCGTCGCGGTGGTGATGGTGACGGCGCACGGGGACATCGCCAGCGCGGTGGACGCGGTGCGCGCGGGCGCGGCGGACTACCTGGCCAAGCCCGTGGAGCTGGCGGACCTGGTGCTGCGCGCCCGCCGGGCCGTGGACGCCACCCGCCTGCGGGACAGGCTGGAGACGGCGGAGGCGGAGCTG
The DNA here is from genome assembly GCA_023424585.1 of Pseudomonadota bacterium. GTDB lineage: Bacteria > Myxococcota > Myxococcia > Myxococcales > Myxococcaceae > Corallococcus. Next base: position 6,373 of record JAFADT010000021.1, on the reverse strand, counting down.
TCCGGCCGCCGCCGGCTGGTGCCCCCCGCGTCCGCCGCCATGCAGCGGGTGTTCGCGATGCTGGAGCGCATCGCCGCGTCGCCGCGCAGCCCGGTGCTGCTCCTGGGGGAGACGGGCGTGGGCAAGGAGCAGCTCGCCCGGCACCTGCACGCGCTCGCGTCGAAGGACGGCGGCGCGCCCTTCGTGCACATCAACTGCGCGGCCCTGCCCGAGCAGACGGTGGAGAGCGAGCTGTTCGGCCACGAGAAGGGCGCCTTCACGGACGCGCGCACCGCGCGGCGCGGGCTGGTGGAGGTGGCCCACGGCGGCGTGCTCTTCCTGGACGAGGTGGGCGAGCTGCCCCTGCCGCTCCAGGCGAAGCTGCTCACGTTCCTGGACTCGGGGCGCTTCCGCCGGCTGGGCGGCACCACGGAGCAGACGAGCACCGCGCGCATCGTGGCCGCCACCAACCGGGACCTGCCCAAGCAGATGACGGGCGGCGGCTTCCGCGAGGACCTCTGGTTCCGCCTGGGCGTGTTCCGCATCGACATCCCCCCGCTGCGCAAGCGGCGCGAGGACGTCCTCCCCCTGGCGGAAGGGATGCTCGCGGACCTGGGCCGCGAGCTGGGCCGGCGCGACGTCACGCTGGGCGCGAAGGCCCGCGCGCGGCTCGCGGCCTACGCGTTCCCGGGCAACGTGCGCGAGCTGCGCAACATCCTGGAGCGGGCGCTGGTGCTGGAGCCCGGACCGGAGCTGGAGCTGGAGGTCCTCGCCGGCGCGCTCCCCGCGAGCAGCGCGGCGGCGGAGGCGCCGGCCGCCGTACCGCCGGGGGCCTTCAGCGTGACGGAGCCCGTGCCCATGGAGGACCTGGAGCGCGCCTACGTGCGCTGGGTCCTGGAGCGGCAGGGCGGCCGGCGCATGGAGGCGGCGAAGGCGCTCGGGTTGTCCTATCCGACCTTCCTCAAGCGCCTGGGCGACGCGTGAAGGGCTTTGCAGTGCCCGCGCCGGGGCGATGAAAGGATTTTGAAGTCGGCCGGCGCTGAAAGTTTCTTGCAGTCGCGCGGCGTCGCATCCGCGCGGATTTGCTGGGGACAGGCCGGGCACACGGCTTGCGATGGAGGCCCTCCGGATTCTCACCGGAGCCTGCCGCTTGCGCCGTTCCCTCCCCGCTCTCTTCGCCCTGGGCACCCTGCTCGGTCTCACCGCCAGCGCCGAGCAGCGCCCCACCTCCTCCGCCACGCTGCTGCTCGCCGCCCTGCCGGACGAGGACGGGCTGGCGGAGCTCCTCTGGGAGCACTCCGCGGACTTCGCGGACGACCGCGCCCGCATCGCCGCGTCCCGGGCGGACCACCAGCGCGCGCACCTGCTGCCCAACCCGGAGCTGGACGTGTCGATGAACACCCTCCCCCTCGGGGACACGAACCCGCCAGGGCTGCGGCGGTTGGGCGACGTGCCCAACTACGTCGTGGGCCTGTCGGAGCGGGTGGAGCTGGGCAAGCGCGGGCCGCGCCAGGACGCGGCGAAGGCGGCGCTCGCCGCCACGACGCTGGAGGTGCACGCCGCGCTCAGGGCCCGCACCTACGACGTGCTGGAGCGGGCGGCGGACGTGGCCAGCACGGAGGTGCGCATCGCGGAGCTGACGAAGCTCTCCGAGGACGCGCGGAAGCTCACGGACCTGCAACGCGCGAGGCAGCAGCACGGCGACGCGGCGGGGCTGGATGTGGACCGCTCCACGCTGGAGGCGCAGTCGCTGGAGACGTCGCTGGGCGAGGAGCAGGCGAAGCTGACGGACGCGCTCCTGGCCTGCGCGCAGCTCGCGGGCGTCCCGTGTGAGCCGTTCGGGAGCCATGAGCGGGCGATGTCCTTCCTCCAGGCGAGGCTCGACCAGGCGCCCGCGCCCGCCGCCATCGAGGCCCGCCCGGACCTGCGGGCCCTGGGCGCGCAGGAGGAGTCCGCGCGGTCCTCCCTGACGCTCGCGCGGCGCCGCTGGATCCCGGATCCGACCGTGCGCGCCGGCTACACGCGGGACCAGTTCGTCATCGCCGGCAACCAGAAGAACTCCCTCTTCGTGGGCCTGTCGATTCCCCTCCCCCTCTTCGACCACGGCCAGGCGGACGCGCACGCCGCCAGCGTCAGCGCCCGCTCCGCGAGGACCGCCCGCGAGCAGCTCGCCGCCCAGGCCGAGCGGGAGACGGACGCGCTGACCCGGCAGCTGCGCACGGTGCAGGAGCGCCGTCAGAAGCTGCACACGCAGACGCTGCCCCTGGCCGAGGGCGTGGTGCAGCGCCTGGACGCGGCGGTGAAGGCCGGAGGCGCGGCGTTGCAGGACCTGCTCCTCGCGCGCCGCACCTACGGAGAGCTGGTGCTGCACGCGGCCGACCTGGACCAGACCGCCTACCACCTCGCCATCGCCATCGCCCGCGCCAGCGCCGCCGGCCCGCGCGCGCCGGACACGCTGGCCGCTCCCCGCTCCTGAGCATCCCACCCCCCTTCCTGAGAGCCCCACGCCATGAACACCCCCGACACCTCCGCCGCCCCGACGTCCACCTCCACCCCCTCGCGCCGCGCCCCGGTCTGGATGGCCTTCGCGGGCGCGGGCCTGCTGGGCGCCGGCGTCCTGCTCTACGCGCTGGCCCCCACGGACTCCGTCGCGGAGGGCGAGACCGCCATCCAGGGCCCCTCCGTGAACGGGGAGACGGTGCACCTGCCGGACGGCGCGCCGCAGTGGCACTACGTGCAGCTCGCCGTCGCCACCGAGGGCAGCGCCCTCACCCCGCTCCCCTCCCCCGCGCGAGTGCAGTTCGACGAGGCGCGCACCGCGTCCGTGGGGGCCCCGCTCGCGGGCCGCGTGGAGGAGGTGCGCGTGCGCCCCGGCGACCGCGTGAAGCTGGGAGATGACCTCTTCAGCGTGCGCTCCGGAGCCTTCGCGGAGCTGCTGCGCGAGCAGCGCGGCGCGGAGGCCGAGGTCGCGGAGAAGCGCCGCAACGTGGAGCGCCTCAAGGAGCTGGTGGCCCTGCGCGCCGCCCCGGAGAAGGACCTGCTCGCCGCGCAGACGGAGCTGCGCCAGGCCGAGCTCTCCCTGGAGGCCGCGAAGGCGAAGCAGGGCAGCCTCCGCGTCTCCTCCCGGGGAGAGAACCTCTTCTGGGTGAAGGCCCCGCGCTCCGGCACGGTGGTGGACCTGGACGTGGTGGCCAGCCAGGAGGTGACCCCGGACCGCGACAGGCCGCTCGTGCGGCTGTCGGACCTGGACGAGGTGCTGGTGGTCGCGGACCTCCAGGAGGCGGACGCGCTGGACATGACCCAGGGCCAGGACGTCACCGTCACCACTCGGGACGGCGTCGTCCGGGCCGGCAAGGTGGACCGCGTCTCCGAGGTGGTGGATCCGCTCCGCCACACCGTGGAGGTGCGGGTGCGCGTCCCCAACGGCGACCGCCGCTTCCGCCCCAACGCCTTCGTGGAGGTGACGCCCACGGCGCCGGAGGGCGTCAAGCGCGTGCGGGTCCCTGACAGCGCGGTGGTGACGGACGGCGCGCGCTCGGTGGTCTTCATCGCCCGCGACTCGAACCGCCTGGAGCGCGTCGCCGTGACGCCGGGCCGCCGCCGCGACGGCGAGGTGGAGCTGCGCGGCGGCCTCGCCTCCGGAGACCGCTTCGTCGCCCGGGGCGCGCTGCTCCTGGAGAACCAGATCGAGCTCGCGGACTGAGCCCCCTCGCCGCATCGAAAGACGCCCATGTTCGAAAAGCTCGTCGACTTCAGTCTGAAGAACCGCGCGGCGGTGGTGTTCCTCACGCTGCTGACCGCCATCTGGGGCTACTGCTGCTTCCGCGACCTCACCGTGGAGGCCTTCCCGGACCCCACCGACACGCAGGTCAACGTCATCACCCTCTATCCGGGTCAGCCGTCGGAGGAGGTGGAGCGCCAGATTGGCCTCCCGCTGGAGCGCGCCCTCAACGGCATCCCGGGCCTGACGCGCCTGCGCAACCTCTCCATGTTCGGCCTGTCGTTCGTCACGCTGAGCTTCAACGACAACACCGACGTGCTCTTCGCCCGCGCCCAGGTGCTGGAGCGCCTGCGCGACGCGGAGCTGCCGGAAGGCCTCACGCCGGCGCTGGGCCCGCTGGCGACGCCCATCGGGGAGATCTACCGCTACACGCTCAAGGGCGCGAAGGGCGACCCCATGAAGCTGCGCACCCTCCAGGACTGGGTGGTGCGGCCGGGCCTGCTGCGAGTGGACGGCGTCGCGGACGTCGTCAGCTACGGTGGCCTGCTCAAGGAGATCCACATCCAGCCGGACCCCGCCCGGCTCGCCGCGTTCGGCCTCACGCTGGACGACGTGGAGGACGCGCTGAAGGACGGCTCGGAGAACGCGAGCGGCGGCGTGCTGGAGCGAGGCTCCGAGCAGTTCGTCATCCGCAGCGAGGGCCTCTTCCACTCGCTGGACGACATCCGGGACGTGCGCGTGGCCACGCACGAGGGCACGCCCGTGTTCCTCAAGGACGTGGCGGACGTGAACGAAGGCTGGTCCCCCCGCCAGGGCGTGGTCAGCCGCGACGGCGACGGCGACGTGGTGCAGGGCATCGTGCTGATGCGCCGGGGTGAGAACCCGTCGGTCGTGCTCGCCCGCGTGCGAGACGCGGTGGCCGCGGTGAACGGCCGCCTCCAGGCGGACGACGCCCACATCGACCCGTTCTACGACCGCACGGACCTGGTGAACACGACGTTGCGCACGGTGGGCCACAACCTGCTGGAGGGCGCGCTGCTCGTCACGCTGGTGCTCTTCATCTTCTTGTTGGACCTGCGGGCCGCCATCGTGGTGGGCGTCCTGATTCCCCTCTCGCTGCTGGCGTCGTTCATCTACCTGAAGATGCGCGGCATGTCGGCCAACCTGCTGTCCATGGGCGCGGTGGACTTCGGCGTCATCGTGGACGGCGGCGTGGTCATCATCGAGAGCATCCTGGCGCGCATGTCCGGCCACCAGTTCGAGGCGGAGACACCGCTCGAGCGCATCCAGCGCGCGACGAAGGCGGTGGTGCGCCCCACGGTGTTCTCGCTGCTCATCATCATCGCGGCGTACCTGCCCATCTTCATGTTGCAGCGGGTGGAGGGCCGCATCTTCGCGCCCATGGCGAACACGGTGGTGGCGGCGCTCCTGGGCGCGCTCGTCTTCTCCGTCACGCTCATCCCGGTGCTGGCGTCGTTCGTCTACCGCAAGCCGGTGGAGCACAAGGAGTCCCCGGTGCTGCGCGCGGCGGACAAGGCCTACGGCCCGGTGCTGTCCTGGAGCCTCCAGCACCCGGCCATCGTGGTCGCGGTGTGCACGGCGGGCCTGCTCTGCGCGGGGGCGCTCGTCCCGCGCATGGGCAGCGAGTTCCTCCCCGCGCTCAACGAAGGCAGCCTCTACCTGACCTTCACCATGCCCTCGAACATCTCCCTGTCGGAGGGCCGCAAGCTGGTGCCGCGCATCGAGAGCCTGCTGCGCCAGGCGCCGCAGGTGGACGGCGTGCTCAGCCAGCTGGGCCGCCCGGAGGACGGCACGGACGCGAAGCTCACCAACAACCTGGAGTTCTTCGTGAAGCTCAAGCCGCCCGCGGAGTGGCCCAGGAGCACGCCCCGGCTGGACGACGTGCTGGAGCTCCTCCAGCGCTCCGTGTCGGAGGTGCCGGGCATGGAGGTGAGCTTCAGCCAGCCCATTGGCGACAACGTGAACGAGAGCATCAGCGGCCAGCAGGGCCAGCTGGCGGTGAAGCTCTTCGGCGACGACCTCCAGGTGCTCCAGGAGTACTCCCAGAAGGTGAAGCGCACGCTGTCGAAGGTGGACGGCGTCGCGGACCTGGGCATCGTGAAGAGCGGCGAGGTCCCCAGCATCCAGGTGACGCCGGACCGCAAGGCGCTGGCCCGCCACGGCATGTCGCTGGGCGACTTCCAGCACGTCTTCCAGACGGCGGTGGGCGGCCGGCCGCTCAGCGAGTTCTGGGAGGGCGAGCGCCGCTTCGACGTGGTGATGCGCCTGCCCATGTCCAGCCGCGACGACGTGGAGAAGATCTCCCGCCTGCGCGTGCCCGTGGAGGGCGGCGTGCTGGTGCCGCTGAGCGAGCTGGCCCAGGTGAAGACGGGCTTCGGCCGCGCCTCCATCAACCGCGAGAACGGCCGGCGCTACATCGGCGTGCGCATGAACGTGCGAGGCCGGGACCTGGGCTCCTTCGTGAAGGACGCGCAGGCCCTGGTCCAGCAGGAGGCCCCGCCCCCGCCGGGCACGAGCGTCGAGTGGGGCGGCGAGTTCGAGAGCAAGGAGCGCGCGATGGACCGGCTCCTCACGGTGCTCCCGGTGGCGCTGGTGCTCACGCTGCTGTTGCTCTTCAAGGCGTTCAACTCGTTTGGCCGCGCGGTGGTGACG